>JANOGZ010000434.1:0-2553 GCA_031406255.1 Pyrinomonadaceae bacterium
TGAGCAGGACGAGGTCGGAGTTTCCCCAGATCTGCCTGACGATGGAGTGCCGATCGACAAAATCACGCATCTGAAAGTCGCATCTTAACGGAAAGGGCCCTCACGCTTGAATGATAATGTAACTCAGGACAGCTTATTTATTATAGCCTGAAGCGTCGCAACGGCTGGCAGCGGACGGTCGAACCGCATATTTCCTCAAGAACCTCGGCGGGGCGGGCGGTTGCCTGGCTCCAGCATCAGACAGCCCGCTTCGTCTCCAACCTTAATTGAAATAGAATAGTGGCGACAGCCCGTACCAGAAGCCGGTACGAGACAGGTTGGTGTTGAACTTATGCGCTTTATGACGACAACTCTTGTGGCCAGCGTATTGCTCGTTAGTGCGGCTTGCAGTAGAGGGGTGCGTGACGAAGGTGGTTCTTCAGCCGGGCCTTCTTCCGCCTCTTCCTCAAACGCATCGCAGAGAAGCGACCAGACAGCGGCGGATCAGCCCCGGCCGCAATCCCCGGCGCCGGAGTTATCCAAGGTTAGTGCCGTTCAGCCAAACGCACCGGCGGAAGAAGTCGGGCGCAAGATTATCCGCAACGCCGAACTCACCCTCGAGAGCGAAACCCCTGAGGAAGGTTTAAGAAAGATCGCAGCAATAGCCGAGTCGCGAGGCGGCTTTGTGGTGACATCGGAAGTCAGGCAGCAGGACACAGGCGAATCGAAGGATGCAAAGATAGTGACGGTGGTAGCGCGCGTCCCTTCGGCACAGTTTGAAACGGCCGTCGATGAAATCCGAAAGGTCGGCAGCCGGATTCTCCAGGAGAAGCGCACGGGCCAGGATGTGACCGAAGAATACATCGACCTCGAGGCGCGCATCCGTTCGATGAAAGCTCTCGAAGCGCAGTTCCTTGAGATCATGAAACAAGCCCAGAAAGTTTCCGATGCCCTGGATGTGCAGAGGCAACTCGCGGACGTGCGAACCGACATCGAGCGACTGGAAGGGCGGCGGCGATTCCTCGAGAGCCAGTCGAGCTTATCGACGATTACAGTCAGGCTTCAGCCGCCGCTATCAATCGTTGGCGCAACCCCGGGAGGATTCTTCAGCGGTGTTAAGGAGGCGCTCAGCGATGGAATAAGTGTCGCGGTGACGATCGTCCTCGTCCTCATCCGTGTCGCCCTGGCTTTAATCCCCATCCTGCTCCTCATCGTGTTGCCGATCATATGGGTGTGGCGATTTTTCGTCCGCCGTTCCAGACGTGTCCGCGAAGCTAAATGAAGTCTCCGTCAACCATTCATCATCTGTGCTGAAGGCCGTCTGACACATCGCCGGCCGGTCTATTAAAAAAAGATTGACAAAACCCTGCGGAAAATCGTATACCTACCGGTAGGTACTGCAAAGAGATGAAAGACACCGAAAACGTCATCGAGACGCGTGCGCACATCCTGGAAGTGGCGCGCCGCCAGTTCTTCAAGACCGGATACGCGAGCACCTCGATCAACGCCATCGTGAGCGCGACGAAATTCACCAAGCCCACCGTCTATTACCACTTCAAGAATAAGGCTGAACTCTTCGCCTCACTGGTGCAGGACGCTTACGACCGGTGTTTCGAGCACCGCCAGAGCGCGCTCGATGAGAACGCGCCCGCCGCGGAGCAGATCTGCCAGGTCGTCGCTGCCGACTTCGCGTTCTGCCTGGCGTCGCCCGATCTCGTCCGTTTCGTGGCGGCGCTGACTTTCGCCCTGCCGGAGGAAAGGCCCGCCGACATCACGACGATTCACAGCCGCGACCACGAGTTTTTCCGTGCGCTGATCGAGCGGGGAGTGGCGCGCGGCGAACTGAGTTGTGCGCAGGTGCGCGATGCCGCGATGACCCTCCAGGGGTTGATCGTGATCAACATCTTGTCCTATCTCGAAATGGGGCATCCGCCGGAATTTCTCTCGCCGGCGCGCGCGCGCGAGGTCGCCAGCGTCCTGCTGCAGGGTATTGAAGTGAAAAATAATAAGAAGCCGGGTAATAGCGAGGAGCACTGAGACATGACGACAAAAGATTTGAAGCAATTTCTTCCCTTCTACTTCTACACGCTGGTGGCAGTCGGGCTGGGCGTCGCCGCCACCGCTAGCAGCGAGGCGCGCCCGGTCTCCCGCGTCCTGCCACTGTTAGTCATAGGATTCTTCAGTTGGGGGCTCGTCGAGTACATCCTGCACCGTTTCGCGTTTCACTTCGAGGCGCGGAGTGAGAAGGGACGCGAGCTTATTTACGCGATGCACCTCTCGCACCACGAGGACCCGAAAGCCCTCGACCAGCTCTTCGCGAGCCTGAGCATGAGCCTGCCCTTCGCGGTCATTTATTCTCTGCTGGCGTGGGCGGTCACATGGAGCTGGCAGTCGGCGTCGTACCTGTTCATCGGCCTCGTCGCGGGCTACTTCAGCTACGAGTTCTTACACTATCAGGCGCACCACCGCGCGCCTCGCTCGCGCGTGTTCAGATACCTGAAGAAGTATCACATGCTGCATCATCACCAAACGCCCAATTTGCGCTTCGGCGTCACGTCGCCGTTTGTTGATTAT
>JANOGZ010000476.1:0-2063 GCA_031406255.1 Pyrinomonadaceae bacterium
CTCGTCTCTCAATACGAGGCCGCGGGGATTATTGTCCATCCCCTGCAGATGGACTTTCCCGTGAGGAAGCCCTGGCAGTGCCGGCAAGTTTTTCGTGACCTCAAGGCTCTCGTCGCCCGCGTTAATCCGGAGATCATCCACAGCCATTTTGTCGGGACGACGCTCACGATGCGCCTCGCGCTCGGCAAAAGGCACACGACGCCACGCATTTTTCAAGTACCGGGGCCGCTCCATCTGGAGCACCCGTTCTTTCGGCGGGCTGAGCTCTCCACGGCCGGTCCGCTCGACTACTGGATCGGGTCGTGTCAGTGGACATGCGATCGATATCGTCGCTCGGGCGTCGCGGCCGACCGCCTGTTCCTGTCCTACT
Organism: Pyrinomonadaceae bacterium; assembly: GCA_031406255.1. Lineage (GTDB taxonomy): Bacteria > Acidobacteriota > Blastocatellia > Pyrinomonadales > Pyrinomonadaceae > JANOGZ01. The sequence continues at coordinate 371 of JANOGZ010000476.1, forward strand.
ACGGCGTCGATCTCAACCAGTTCAAATGTCACGAAGCGGGAAAGCTGCGGGCCGAGTTGGGCGTCGGCGCGGACATCAAGCTGGTCGGGATGGTGGCCTACATGTATGCGCCCAAAAAATTTCTCGGCCAGACGCGTGGTCTCAAAGGGCATGAGGATCTGATTGACGCCGTCGCTCTCTGCGTCGAAGCGCAGCCGAATATGCGCTGCGTCCTGATCGGCGGCGCGTGGAACAACGCGCGGGCTTATGAAGAGCGCGTGCGCGCCTACGGCCGGAAACTCTTAGGCGAGCGCGCCGTGTTTCTCGGGACGCGCTTGGACGTCTCGGAGCTCTATCCCGATCTGGACGTGGTCGTCCATCCTTCGCATTCAGAGAATGTCGGCGGCGCCGGCGAGTCTCTACTGCTCGCGGTTCCGACCATCGCCACCACCGTCGGAGGATTTCCCGATCTCGTCACAGATGGGGAGACCGGCTGGCTCGTCGCGCCGCGCTCGCCCGCACAACTCGCCGACGCCATCCTGAAAGCTTTGCGCGATCCCGAAGAAGCGCGACGTAAAGGACGCCAGGGACAAGAACGCGCCCGAGCACTGTTAGAAGTGAGAGAGAACGCACAGCAGGTTTTGGAAATCTACCGGACGATTCTCTCCGGAAGCCGGGAATCCTTAAGAGACTCCTCTTACGCACACAAAGCAGCGACCGTATGAATCACCTGATCAAGCGATTGATAGATATCGTCGGAGCATTGGCGGGGCTGGTCATTCTCTCCCCGGTGCTCGCGGCCGTCGCCGTGGGCGTCGCCCGGGCGATGGGACGCCCCATCCTGTTCCGCCAGCAACGCCCCGGCCTCCATGGCCAACCGTTCACGCTGCTTAAATTTCGAACTTTAACAAATGACAAGGATGCTCATGGAAATCTGCTACCCGATGCGGATCGTCTGACACGCTTCGGTCAATTCCTGCGCCGCGCGAGCCTCGATGAACTGCCCGAGCTGATAAACGTGCTGAAAGGCGAGATGAGTCTGGTCGGCCCGCGCCCGCTCCTGATGAAGTATCTGGAGCGATACACGGCCGAGCAGGTCCGGCGCCATGAGATGAGGCCGGGAATCACCGGATGGGCTCAGGTTAACGGACGTAACGCGCTGACCTGGGAAGAAAAGTTCAAGCTCGACGTATGGTACGTGGAGCACCACTCGCTCTGGTTAGATTTGAAAGTTTTAGCGCTCACTTTGCTCAAAGTGGCGAAGTCGGAAGGGATCAGCGCCGAGGGGCAGGCGACGATGCTTGAGTTCATCGGTTCAAACAAAAAGTAAGGAGTTAAGAGATGAAAGACCTGGTTATTTTTGGCACCGGCGGCTTCGCCCGCGAAGTTCACCAGATAGTTGAGGACCTCAACCAGAACGATTCGACGTGGAACTTTCTGGGCTTTCTTGACGGCAACGCCGAGAAACACAAGACGGAGGTTCATGGTCGCGAGGTGTTCGGCGGAGTCGCCTGGCTCAAAGATCATCCTGGGGTCGCCGTCGCGATCGGGATCGGGAACACCGTATCGAAGCGCAAGATCGTCAATCAAATTCGCGCCGTCGGTCCTCGTTCATTCGCCACTTTGATTCACCCGCTGGCCTGGGTCGGTAATCGCGTCTCAGTCGGAGAAGGCACCATTATCTGTGCCGGGTCGATGATCACTACGGATATCG
>JANOGZ010000485.1:0-1864 GCA_031406255.1 Pyrinomonadaceae bacterium
GAGCCGGGCGCGATCATCGAGTATCGCTGGCGCGAAGTGCGCGGCGACCACATCAGCTATTACGACCGCCTCGAATTTTCCCGCTCGATACCCGTGCAGCTGGTCAAGTATTACGTCAAGCCGCTGTCGCTTCCCAACTTCCCGTTAAGCATGCGTGCGCGGACCTTTCAGGGGAACATGACGCCGTTCGCCAAAGAGAAAAACGACTTTCACAGCACGACCATGACGAACGTGCCGGCCTTCCGCGAAGAGCCGCGGATGCCGCCCGAATACTCCGTGCGCCCGTGGATGCTCGTCTTTTATGCGCCGGACAAACAACTCGCGCCGGCGAAATTCTGGAAGGGTCACGGCAACGTGGTTCATGAAGTACACAAGACGAGTCTGAAGGTGAATGACGAGATCCGCAAAACGGCCGCCGGGATCATCGGCGATGCCTCCACGCCCGAACAAAAACTGGAACGTCTTTTCGATTTTTGCCGCTACAAGATCAAAAACATCTACGATGATGCTTCCGGCCTCACTCCCGAAGCGGTAGCGAAAATGAAGGAGAACAAGACGCCGGCCGATACGCTCAAGCGCGGCACGGGCACCGGCCATGACATCAATATGCTCTTTGCCGCGCTCGCCGCGGCCGCCGGCTTCGATTCGCGCGTCGCCGCGTTATCTGACCGCGGCGACACGTTCTTCGACGCGAATTTTACCGATGACTACTTCTTGCGGGTCGAAAACATCGCGGTGCGCGTCGGCAACGGCTGGCGATTTTTCGATCCCGGGAGCACCTACGTCCCGCACGGCATGTTGCGCTGGCAGGAAGAAGGACAGGACGCTCTCGTCTCCGATTCCAAAGAGCCGGTCTGGGTGCGGACGCCCCTCTCGCCGCCTGAAAAATCGAAAGAGAAGCGCATCGCCAAGCTGCGTCTGAGCGATGACGGCACGCTCGAGGGCGAAGTGCAGGTCGCGTATACGGGCCATCTCGCCGTCGAGATGAAGGAACTGAACGATGACGATTCGCCGGCCGAGCGCGAGGAGACGTTAAAAAATAAACTCAAGCGGCGGATGAGCACGGCCGAGATCTCCAACGTCCGGATCGAGAATGTGACGGACCCGGTCAAGCCATTCATGTACAGATATCAGATACGCGTTCCCGGTTACGCGCAGCGCACCGGCAAGCGCCTCTTCCTGCAACCCGCCTTTTTCCAGCAGGGCGTCGGCCCGCTCTTCCCGACCAGTGATCGCAAGAATCAGATCTATTTCCAGTTTCCGTGGTCGGAGGAGGACACGGTGGAAATCGATCTGCCCAATGGTTTCGCGCTCGATAATGCGGAAGCGCCCTCCAAGTTCGGGTCCGGCGACCTGACCCAGTACAACGTGAAGCTCTCCATCACGACCGATAAACGCACGCTCATCTACAATCGTCAGTTCTTCTTCGGCGGCGGCGCCAGTAGCACGATCCTCTTCCCGGTGACCAGCTACGGCCAGCTCAAACGCTACTTCGACGAAGTGAATAAGCAGGACGGCCACACGATCTCGCTCAAACAGGGCGGAACCGAAGCGCCGCCGTCGAGCAAGAATTCTTCGAATTAGGGTCCGCGTTTGCGCCCTCCTGACCGGACGCGAAAGAAGATCGCGCGGTCGCACGCTTAACGTCAGCGCAACATCAGCTCGACATCAGCCGAGCGGGGAATATCATCATGTTCTTTAAACTGACCGTGTTCTGCTTCGCCCTGATCGCGTTGGCCGCGCCCGCCTTCGCCATCGGCGAAGACATGCCGGCATGGCTGGGGCAGGCCGCCGCCGCCAGCGCTCCCGCTTACAAAAAGGATGTGCCGGCGGTCGTCCTGCACAAAGAAGAGACGGTCACCAT
>JANOGZ010000497.1:0-1349 GCA_031406255.1 Pyrinomonadaceae bacterium
TTCGTCAGCGAAAGGCAGTCGCTAAGGGCCGTGTTCTATGAAAGGGGTATGTCAAGGACAAACTTCACCTGCGCTGGCGTCATTCATACTTCTCTTCGATGGGCACGCCGACGTTGAGCTGGCGCGCGGGCGCGTCGCCCCGGCCTCCGGCGCACGGTCGGTCCTGTGGCATCACTCGGGCGCGGCCCGTGGGGCCATCGCCGAATAACAGGCCGAGGGCCATCGCACAACCGACGGCAAGTGTCAGCACGTAACGGACGGCGAAAACTTCAACCGACGACGAATAGCTGCTTCGCTCCGGAATTTCGCAACCTTCTTCCCGCAGCCCTTCGAGATGGAATTCAATCGCCTCCTGGATATTCCGCTCAACCTCTTCGCTGGTCTTTCCTGTTGAACCACAGCCTGGCACATCGGGAGAATAAGCCGAGTATCCGGTTTCTGTTTCTTCCACGATAATCGGGTACTTTTTCATGACTTCAGCCCTGCTTCAAGATGTTGTTCAATTTCTCGGGCGCTCGAAGAGTCGCCCGGATTACCGGGGACTGCCACCGGACCCGGCTTCGTCGGATGCTTGTATTGGTGACGCCCACCTGTGGTGCGCTTCTCCGGCAGGTCGGCACCACGAGCTCGGCCCTCGACGCCCTGCAGAGACTCATCCGCTCCATCCGCTGGAACTCGCCATCGCTCAACGTCAGCATCACCTGCTCCGCAGAGTACCTCTCACGACAAGAGGTTGACAATGTCATCTGGAACCTGTATTTCGGGCCTGTCAAACGTGGGCGTCTTAGTGAAGAACAGCCGGGCATCGAGGATGCCCTCAGCATCCACTGGCGCCACAAGAAAAAGAAGAATGTGTGATCCATGTCCCCGGCTGTTTTGTCACCTCGATTCCAGCGTCAGGCGCTGAAGGATGGCCGGGAGAGGTGTTAGCATATGTCACACGCGAAGGAGCGGCCAAACTTGTTCCGACATCTACTTAAGCAGATCGCTCCGACTCTCCTGCTTACCAAGAGACAAAAGAAAGGCTCAACTTATGAGATTTAGTAAATGGCTGGTCGCTTGCATCTGCGTAATAACAGCGTTCTCGTTGACGAGTTGCAATGATGGTAACAAGAGTTCGCAATCAGCGAACTCATCTTCTGCAACTCAGCCTGGCGCCACCTCGTCTCCCGCTACAACCAGTGATGAAGCAGGGATTGAGAAAATCAAACCTGCGCCCGGAACAGGTAATGTGCAGGGAAAAGTTTTGTACAACAGCAAACCTGTTGAGAATATTGAAGTCAAGTTGTGCGAAACATTCAGCCAATACTTAGGCGGTTGTAGCGGTAAAATCTATACGGCGCGAACGG
>JANOGZ010000543.1:0-6332 GCA_031406255.1 Pyrinomonadaceae bacterium
AACAACCGCCATCTGAAGAAGGCGGCTTTTGCCCGGTGATTTCTCACGGACATTCTGGTGTAGCGAACTACACAACCGCGCCGGTTTACAGGCGACGCATCTCCCGACAACGTATCATCGGGAGATATTGAGAAGCGAATATGTATTGCAACTCAACAACTATGGGTACTTTACGTGACGGTAGTTTCCCGGTCACAACCCCCTGTATCCAGTTCTCAAAGAACGAAGCTGTTTACTCTCCCGTGAGAGTGCCTTTGTTCTATGGAAACTATTTTACCACAACGGCGCTTCCTATCTGCTTTAATAGTCCCAGAGACGCGATGCATCGCGTCTGTACTCGCCGCAACGACATTTTCTCAGGGAAGAGGCGGGATGCTCGCGGATTTCGCTGAAGTAGTCGAGAAGGGATCGCGTGATGAAGCGCTGCTGGCGCACGTGGCGTGGGATCGCCTGCCGCGGCACGTCGCGATCATTATGGACGGTAATGGTCGCTGGGCAGCGCAGCGCGGACAGCCGCGCATCGTCGGCCATCGCGCGGGCGTCGAAGCGGTGCGCGCCGCGGTGGATACGGGCGCTCGTCTGGGCCTCGGCGCGCTGACGCTCTACGCGTTCTCGACCGAAAACTGGAAGCGACCGCGCCTCGAAGTTGATGCGCTGATGCGGATGCTCAAGAGATATCTGCGGCTCGAACTCGACGAGATCCACCGGCAGAACATCCGCTTTCAGACCATCGGCCGTACCGCGGCGCTCGCCGAGAGCGTCCGCCGGGAAATACAAAAAGCCGCGTCACGAACGATCGCTAACACCGGTATGGTCTTGAGCGTCGCGCTCAACTACGGCGGTCGCGCCGAGATCGTTGACGCCTGCCGCGCCGCTGTCGGTCGCCTGCAACGCGCCGGGCGCACGCTCGATGAATTGACGGAGGACGAGATCGGGCGCGAGCTCTACACGCACGGCCTGCCCGAGCTCGATCTTCTCGTACGCACCAGCGGCGAGATGCGGATCTCAAATTTTCTACTCTGGCAGGCCGCTTACAGTGAGATTTACGTGACGGAAACCCTGTGGCCCGATTTTCGTCGCATCCACTTGCTCGAAGCCGTGATCGACTTTCAGCGCCGCGACCGGCGCTTCGGCGGTCTGCAAAGCAGTGGTCAGTGGCCAGTGGCCAGTGGTCAGAACAAAGCACCGGCGACTGTTTCTCTGACCACTGACCACCGACCACCGACCACCGACCACCGACCACCGACCACTGACCACTGACTACTGACCACTGCTTCATGACTCGTCTCCTCACCGCGCTCGTCCTTCTTCCGATACTCATAGTTTCGATCCTTTACGCACCCCTCGAACCGCTCTTCGTCGCCTTCGCGTTGACCGCGATGGTGCTCGGCCTCTATGAATTCTGGTTTCTCGCCAGGCGGCGTGGCGCCAGGCCGGACGTGACCGTCGGCTATACGGCGGCGGCGGCGATGTTCGCCGCCTTCTATTTCAACGCTCCGGCGCGAGCGCCTGAAGTGCTCGTGCTGATCATGCTGGCGCTGACCATCGTGGCGCTCGCGGCGGAGATGCTGCGCGGCGCGCCCTTCGAGCAGATGATGGCATCGGCGGGCGCGACCGTTCTCGGTGTCCTCTACGTGGTGCTGCTCGGCGGTCATCTCGTGGCGCTGCGGACCGGATTCCCGCAGGAGCGCGCGGCCGATCTGCTCACCTTCTTCTTTATGGTGCTGATCGGCTCGGACACGGGAGCCTATTACACCGGCCGCGCGCTGGGCCGTCATAAACTCGCGCCCGGCATCAGTCCGGGGAAGACCTGGGAAGGCGCGATCGGCGGGTTGGCGGCATGTTTGTTGATGGCGGCCCTGGCCCACTTCTGGTTTTTCCAGGAGCTGCGTCTCCCGGTGGCGCTCGGGCTCGCGGCTCTCCTGAGTGTGCTCGGTGTGATCGGAGATCTGACGGAGAGCGCGCTGAAGCGCGGCGCTGGCGCCAAGGACGCGGCGCAGATTCTTCCCGGCCACGGCGGATTGCTCGACCGTCTCGATAGCTTGCTCTTCAACGCGCCGGTCATCTACTATTTCGGACTTCTGTACTTCCCGGGATAAACGCCAGGTACCTTTCGCCGCGATCGGACGGGGAGCCGGCAATCGAGAAGAAAGATGCATCCCACTGTGGGACGTGGTAATAAATAACGTATGAATGCCAGAGGTATCGCCGTGCTCGGTTCGACCGGCTCGATCGGTTGCAACACGTTGCGCGTGGTCGAATCCTTCGGCGAGCGCTTTCATGTCGCGGCGCTCGGCGCCGGACGAAATATCGGGAAACTGGCCGAACAGATCGCGCGCCACCATCCCGATACGGTCGCCGTCGAGAGCGAAAGCTGCGCTGAAGAACTGCGCGCCGAACTGCACCGGCGAAACACAAAAGCGCCGCGGCGTGTCGTCACGGGAGAGGCCGGACTCGTCGAGGTCGCGACGCATGAGCACGCCGATTGCATCGTCAGCGCGATCGTCGGGGCGCTCGGATTTGTTCCGACCCTGCGCGCGCTCGAAGCGGGCAAGCGGGTCGCCCTCGCCAATAAGGAGACGCTCGTGATGGCGGGCGAGTTGATGACGCGCGCCGCCCGGAAGTCGGGCGCGGAACTCCTGCCGGTCGATTCCGAGCACAATGCGCTGCACCAGTGCCTGCGCGGCGAAAAGCGCGCGGAAGTGCGACGGCTGGTGCTGACCGCCTCCGGCGGTCCTTTTCGCACCCGGCCGACCGAAGAGATGGAGCGCGCGTCAATCGCTGAAGCGATGCGCCATCCGACCTGGAACATGGGCGACAAGATCACGATTGATTCGGCCACTCTGATGAATAAGGGACTGGAAGTGATCGAAGCGCACTGGTTGTTCGGCTTCGACGCGGACGCGATCAGTATCGTCGTTCACCCCGAATCGGTCGTGCACTCGATGATCGAACTGATCGATGGCTCGGTGATCGCCCAGATGGGCGTCACGGATATGCGTCTTGCCATACAGTATGCGCTGACCTATCCGGAGCGTCATCCGAGCAATCTCCCGGCGCTTGATTTGACCTCGCTCGGCGCGCTCCACTTTGAGGCTCCCGATACGGAGCGTTTTCCGTGCGTCGCGCTGGCGTACCGGGCGCTGCGGGCGGGCGGCACCCTGCCGGCGGCGATGAATGCCGCCAATGAGGAGGCGGTCGGAGCTTTCCTCGGCGGCCTCCTGCGCCTGACCGATATTCCGCGGGTGATTGAATACGTGATGAACCGGCACGAAACGCGCGCGGTGACAGATCTCGAAGCCGTGATCGAGACCGACCGGGCGGCGCGCGCCGCCGCCGCGACGGAAATTTCGCGCCTCGCCCCGGCGCTCGCAAGTTCAACGCCTGCTGAAGTAAGAGCCGTGTAGAAGTTGCGCGGTTTGACGGGCACCGCATGCGACACGTAAACTCTTATGCAACCGCGTGTTGAGGAGCCGCTTCAAAGGTTCGCGGAGCGAAATCGGGTAACTGTTAACTTCACTGTAGAGAGACCTAAAAGATGAGTTATTTGATCGGCATGCTCGCCTTCATTTTTATCCTTGGCGCCGCCGTCGTTATACATGAGTTCGGCCATTTCATCGTCGCGAAGCTTTTAGGAATCCGCGTCGAGACGTTTTCCGTCGGATTCGGGCCGCGCATCTACGGCCGGCGGTGGGGCGCGACCGACTACCGCCTGAGCGCGATTCCGCTCGGCGGCTACGTCAAGCTCGGCGGCGACGAATCGAATGCGGCGGTCGAAGGCGCGAGTCAGACCGATATCCCATTGGAAGAGCGCTTTGATCTGCGGCCGCGCTGGCAGAAGTTTCTGGTCGGAGTGGCCGGGCCGGTGATGAATATTCTAACGGCGATCGCGATTCCTCTCGTCGGCGCGATGTACGTCGGCGTGCCGGTGATGCCGTCGCCGGTTGTCAAGCACGTTCGGCCGGGCGGCGCGGCTGAGGTGGCGGGCCTTCAGCCCGGCGACCGCATCGTTTCTTTCAACGGCAAAGATGACCGCGAGTGGGACAAGATCAGGAACGACGCGCTGCTCTCGCCCGATCAGCCGATGCCGATCGTGGTCGAGCGTGGTGGCGAGCGCGTTTCGCTGACCATCAAGCCGACGAAGCGCACGGATGGCAGCGAGGTGATCGGCGAGCTCGGCTTGCAGCCTGATTATGGTGACCTGCCCGTCCTCATCGAACAGGTCCAGGCGGGCACGCCCGCCGAGGAGGCGGGCCTGCGCCCCGGCGACCACATCAACGCCATCGGCGGCGAGACGGTGCGCAATCGCGAACAGGTGATGCAGTACATCCAGGATCATAAGACGGAGCCGATACCGGTGACGGTCAAGGGCGATGACGGCCAGGTTCGTGAACTGACGGCGCGCGTCCGGCGTCTCCCGAGCGGCAAAGATGGCCTCGGCATCGGAATGGTTGATGTCGTGCCGTTGCGCCGCGTCGGGCCGCTCGATGCGGCATCGTATGCCATCGGTCACAATATCGAGTTCATGCGCCTGACGGGGATGGCGCTGGGGCAGGTGTTTAGCGGCAACCGTTCGGTGCGTGATACCTTCTCCGGCCCGATCGATATCGCGCGCGCCTCATCGCGAGCCGCGAATGAGGGTGGCCTCGAGGGCGTCTTTAGCATGCTCGCCTTCCTGAGCCTGAACCTGGGCGTCTTCAATCTCCTGCCGATCCCCGTGCTCGACGGCGGGATGATCTTCCTGCTGTTCGTCGAAGGGGCGCTGGCCTGGGTCGGCGTCAAGCTGTCGATGACGATCCGTGAGCGCATTCAGCAGGTCGGCTTCGTTTTTCTGCTCCTGCTGATGGGCTTCGTGATCTTTAATGATTTGAGTAAGACCGCCTCGCGCTGGAGCAATTCGGGTAACAGTCAACCGGCTGCCGCGGAGCAGCAAAAGTAAGTCGCGGAACTCGGAAGCTGCGGGTTTGCGAGATACCGGCGGCGATGCTCGTCGGGCCCGGGGTTTTCACGAAGGCAAGAATGCGTCAGACAAGAGCGATACGAGTTAAAAACGTTCAGATCGGCGGCGGCGCGCCGGTCGCCGTGCAGTCGATGACCAAGACTGACACGGTTGACGTGGACGCGACCGTCGCGCAGATCGAAGAGATGATGCGCGCCGGCTGCGAGATCGTACGCATCGCCGTGCCCGACAAGGAAGCCGCCCTCGCGCTTAAAGAGATCAGACGGCGCGTGCCCCAAGTGCCGCTCGTCGCTGATATTCATTTCCACTACAAGCTCGCGCTGATGGCGCTCGATGCCGGCATTGATAAGCTGCGTCTGAATCCGGGGAATATCGGCGCGCATGAGCGCGTCCGTGAAGTGACCCGCGCGGCCGCCGCGCAGGGCGTTCCGATCCGCATCGGCGTCAATGGCGGCTCGCTCGAAAAAGACCTGCTGGCGAAATACGGCACCGCCACCCCCGAAGCGATGGTCGAGTCCGCCCTGCGTCACCTGCACATCCTCGAAGACCTGGGGTTTTACGACACCGTCGTCTCGCTCAAGGCGTCGGACGTGCGTCGCACCGTCGCCGCTTATCGCCTGCTGGCCGAGCGTGTCGATTACCCGCTGCATCTGGGCGTGACGGAGGCGGGCACGGGCTTCAGCGGCTCGATAAAATCCGCGATCGGTCTCGGCATCCTGCTGCACGAAGGCATCGGCGACACGATTCGCGTCTCGCTCGCCGCCGAGCCGCAGGAGGAAGTGCGCGTCGCGTGGGAGATTCTCAAATCCCTCGAACTGCGTCAGCGCGGCGTGACGGTCGTCGCCTGCCCGACGTGCGGCCGACTCGACGTCGATAACTTTATGGGTATCGTGACGGAGATCGAAAGGCGTTTGCAGCACATCCGGGAACCGCTTCATCTCTCGATCATGGGCTGCGCCGTGAACGGGCCGGGCGAGGCGCACGATTCCGATCTCGGCGTCACATTCGGACGTGGCGTCGGCATGATTTACAAAAATGGCGTGCCGATGCGCAAGGTCTCCGGCGCAGACATCGTCGAAGCATTCGTCTCCGAAACGGAAAAGCTCGTCGCCGAGGGTGCGGGAGCGGTCACGGAGAAGATTGATCCGGAACTCATCTCCCTCAAGTAGAAGGGAGAGGATAGATAGTCACGTGAGGGTCGCCTTTTAAGGGGGGGCGGCCCTTTTAGTCTCTGACCATGGCTCTCGACGCGGTGCGCCGAGATATTTTTCCGCAGGGACTAAGCGCAAACCATCTGCTCGACTAAAAGATTCAAGACCGTGCGCCTGGACTTAACCGAATGGCTGCTGTCCGCACGCCAAGCGGTGGGTGA
>JANOGZ010000564.1:0-1782 GCA_031406255.1 Pyrinomonadaceae bacterium
GACAACCGAAGAGAGAACCCTCGTTTTAGCTTCAATCGTTGATATTACCGAACGCAAGAGCGCGGAGGAGAGTTTACGAAGGAGCCAGGGGTAATTGGCCGTCGACTTCAGTTCGGCGATAGACGCCATCTTTACTGTTGATGAAGAGCAGCGCACGGTTCTCTTTAAATGCAACGGGTGAAAAATGTTTCTCTACCCGGCTGGGGCTGCTATCGGACAATCGCTCGACCGCTTTATTCCTGAACGCTTTCGCCCTGCCCAATGAGGCCAACAACATGACCAAGCCCAAGACGACGCAAGAAGAGCTGCGGACTTCGGAAATCCGTTACCGGCGGCTCTTCGAGGCCGCACGAGACGGGATCCTTATTCTTAATGCCGCCACTCTGAAAATCACCGAGGTGAATCCATTCATGGTGGAGTTGTTGGGCTACTCACGCGCCGAATTTGTGGGGAAGGAGCTGTGGGAGATCGGTCTTTTCAGTGATAAGGAGGCGAGTCAGGACGCGTTTCGAGAGTTGCAGGAGACAGGCTATCTCCGTTGCGAAGACTTACCACTGCAAACAAGGCACGGGGAGAGTCGGGAGGTGGAGTTTGTCAGCAACGTCTATGAAGAGGACGGCCATCAAGTTATTCAATGCAACATCCGCGACATCACTGACCGCAAGCGAGCGGAGGAAGTGCACAGGCGGCTTCTGGAGAGCGCGCACGCGGAGGCTGATACAGCTAACGTCATCAAGGATGAGTTTATGACCACACTGTCACATGAACTGCGTACTCCCCTGACCTCGATTCTCGGCTGGTCAAATATGCTCATCGACGGCAATCTCGACGAAGCAGCATCAAAACATGCTCTTGAGATCATCGTGCGCAACGCCCGCGCGCAAAAACGACTCATTGACGATCTGCTCGACATCTCGCGCATCATCGCGGGCAAGCTCCGCCTCAACGTGCGACCCGTAGAACTCGCGCCGATGATCGAAGCCGTCGTTGACGGCGTGCGCCCGGCGGCAGATGCCAGAAGCATTTATCTCCAGACAGCACTTGATTCGCACATCAGCCCGATCTCCGGCGACCCCGACCGACTCCAGCAAATTTTCTGGAATCTATTAACCAACGCGATCAAGTTCACACCCACAGGCGGGCACGTGCAAGTGCGGCTGGAGCGCATCGCCTCCCACGTCGAGATCACCATCAACGACACGGGGCAAGGCATTGACCCGGAGCTTCTGCCCCACGTCTTCGACCGCTTTCGCCAGTCCGACGTGTCGAGCTCACGCAGGCACGGCGGGCTTGGGCTCGGGCTCGCCATCGTGCGCCAGCTGGTTGAGTTGCACGGCGGGACGGTGACGGCTGAAAGTCCGGGTGCAGGAGAGGGCACAACCTTCAAGGTCATACTCCCACTGATGAGCGTTCATCACGAGCTGAGCGACGGAGAGATGACGCGCCCCTTATCTGAAGTAACCTTCTGACCGACCGGCAGACATTGCTTAATGATCTTCGGGGGCTCGTCGTTGATGACGAATATGTAAGCGGCAAACAGAGCGAAGGCCCAAACACCGTTGCGAGCCTCCTCCCATTCCCTGTACAATCTCACGCCCCCCTGTGTTGCCTCGCGCATTTTCGATGTTGCTTTCACCAGACGTTTGGGAGAGACTAATGCCTCAAGGTTGCATACGAACAGTAGAACATGCCAAAGAGCAGGTTCGGCAATGGAAGATACAAGGCAAAAAGATTGCCTTCACCAATGGCTGTTTCGACCTCCTTCACCTTGGCCATGTGGAC
>JANOGZ010000215.1:0-3010 GCA_031406255.1 Pyrinomonadaceae bacterium
GAAGCTCCGCTTGTGGTGTATGTTCGCTCCTATCATCAGTTCGCGATACCGGTGCTGGTGGCAACCGTGGGGAATTACCTTGGCGCCTGCACAACGTACTGGCTCGCCCGCCGCGCGGCGCAGGCTCTCGGCAGACGACAAGAGGGGGCCGAGAGTCAGACTCGAAGCGCTAGACTCTTGCGACGCTTCGGCCAGCCGGTATTACTCCTTTCATGGGTGCCGATCCTCGGCGACGCGCTGGTGGCAGTCGCCGGGGCGATGAGATTGCCTTTCGGGGCCTTCTCATTGTGGGTGGCAATCGGCAAGGGACTCCGCTACATCGCGGTGGCCTGGGCCGCGGCCGTTTAGCGAACATCAAGTCATTGACCCGAAGATGCGTTGCATCTAGTCAGGGCGCATTACACCAGACGGGCTTTGGACGCGGCCTCGGCGCGCCGGTTGACCTCTTCCCAGCTGACGTTCTGCATGAACGCGTCAACATACTTGGCCGCCGCCGCGCCGTAGTCCATTTGGTAGGCGTGCTCGTACATGTCTAAGACGAGCAGCGGATAGCCCGTCGGCGCGTTGTGCATGTGATCCCACGACCAATAGTTGTGGACCTCGCCCGTGTGCAGGTTGTACGAGAGCGTGACCCACCCGGAGCCGCCCCCGAGCGCGTTCGCCGTCTTCTTGAACTCCGCCTCCCACTGCTCGTAACTCCCGAACCATTGCTTCAACAGATCGAGCGCCTGGCCTCCGGCTTTGCCGTCTCCGCCGAGATTTCCGAAGTAGTATTCGTGCAGCACCATGGAGCCGGTGCGCACTAATTCTTCGCGCTTGAGATCACCGTAAATGTACGCCGGCAGGTCTTTCTCTTTGATCATCAGTTCGAGTCTTTGCTCCACGGCGTTCAAAGCCTTCACCGCGCCCCCATAGTTATTCTCCCAGTGTGATCTGATGAGCTTCTCGGAGATACCCTTGAGCTTGGCCGGGTCGAAAGATAAAGGCTTCGGCTGGTGCTGTCCTCGGAAGGCACGCAGAGAAACTTGCCCGGGGCCGGACGTCTGGCCTTGCGGCAGGCTATTCTCTCGCTCTTTCGCGTCGACAGTGTCCGTGCCGGTCACATTCATTAGTGCAAGGCCCGCGCCACCGGCGGCCAGACTCGTAATCGCTTCGCGCCTCGAAACTTTTCTCATCCTCTCACCCCCCTATTTTGTATTCTTCCGTGTCCTTGAGACTCGCGTACAGCGCCTCATACATGAATGAAGCGCGCTGCGCGGTCTCGTGATCGTCGTTTGAGACCCGCGGGAACCCCCGGCTAATCAGTACGAGTCCGCGTGCCGCCGGATGTGTATCCACCTGCTCTTTAAAGTCGGCTGCCTGAACGATACGCGCCATCTCCACCAGAGCGGGGTCGTGGGCGAGCCGCTCATGAACCAGTGCGGCGAAGGAGCAAAGGCCCATCGCGTCTTTGTGCGGGTAGGTCGCCCCGGGGGCGTCGAAACCCGTGGCTCCGGTTTCCTTCTGCACTCGTGCGACGTCCTCTACCGGCACGAAGACGAACTCGGCCTCCGGATCGACGAACCGCCGGATGAGCCAGCACGTCGCGGTGCGGTTGACCTGAATTCTTTGGCGTGTGATCCATTTCATCGTGTATTACCTCGTGCGAGGAGTTACTAACTTCGTGGTTTGCATCAAAGTGTTACTCCGCATAATTAGCGGGCGTGCCGACCCCCCTCAGCCTTCTCATACACGACTGCTGTCGCACCACGATATCCTGCAGTGGTGCTGCGGTCGAGTCGAAGATGATCGTTTCGTCATATGCATTGTTTGCTACTGATGATCCCCGTCTCACCTAAACAGCATTGTCTTACCAAGACCGATCAGCCCGCCTGCGAGCACCACCCAGAGCACCTCCGCCTTGAACTTATAAAGGGCGACGAACGCCGCTCCGCTCAGCGCAGCGGCAAACCAGTCGGCGCTTCCGGCAAGCCCTTGCGGAAGGATGACTGCCCCGCCGAAGACGAGCGCGAGGTTAAGGACGACGCCCACCACAGCCGCGGTCACGCCGGAAAGCGCGCCCGTCAGGTTCTTGTTGCCGCGCAGGATTTCGATGTAAGGCGCGCCGAGAAAGATGAACAGGAAGCACGGAAGGAACGTGACGTAGGTGGTGACGAGCGCGCCCGTCACGGCGCTGGCCGTACTCGTCATGCCCTGCGGGTTGTTCCACGCCGCCATGAAGCCGACGAACTGCAAGACCATGATGAGCGGGCCGGGCGTCGTTTCTGCCAGTGCCAGGCCGTCCACCGCCTGAACTTTCGTCATCCACCCGAAAGACCCGGCGGCTGCTTGCGTGACGTAAGCGAGCACGGCATAAGCGCCGCCGAAGGTGACCAGCGCCGCCTGGGTGAAGAATCGATATTCCTGGGCGTGCAGGCTTCCCCAGCCCCGCCAGTTGATCAATGCCAGGAGAGGCAATGTCCACAGCGCAAGACCGACCGCGAGTATTTTAAACGTCCTCAACCTGTCGGGAAGGGTGTGCGCCGGCGGGGGCGCGTGGTCGTCGATCACGAGGGGCACGGCATCCATCCTCTCGCCATCGCCTTCCGTTTTCCTGTCGGCTTCTTTGGTCTTGGGCGGGGCGGCGGCAAAGACTCCGGGCATGTATCGTGCGCCGAGTAGTCCGACGATGGCAGCCGCCAGCACGATGATGGGGAAAGGAATGTGAAGGAAGTAAATCGAAATGAACGCCGCCGCAGCAATGACAAAGTGGGCCCATCTCTTCAGTGCCTTGCCGCCGATTTTTATGACTGCCTCGACTACGATAGCAACGACGATGGGCTTAAAGCCGGAGAGCACGCCGGCAACCGCCGGGACGTTTCCGTAGGCCGCATAGGTATATGAGAGCGCGAGCAAGATGAAGATCGAAGGAATGACAAAGAATGCGCCGGCGACGATGCCGCCCCACGTGCGGTGCATCAGCCATCTACATCGGCTGGCTTATGCACCGCACGTGGGGCGGAATCGTCGC
>JANOGZ010000574.1:0-6134 GCA_031406255.1 Pyrinomonadaceae bacterium
AGTTGAAGTCAATAAAGGGCGCTTGCGCGCGGAGGCTGAGACGGTGAATCGCGCGCGCGATCAGTTCTATAAAGGTGCCCGATTCGCCCGTTATCAGAACTGTTGATTCCGAATCCTTAATACGTTCGACGGCGCGCGCCAGATCCGACATCGCACGACTGACAAAGACCATCCCCGGCAGCGTCGCCGTCGCGACCGTTGCCAGCACGGTCGAGTGCAGCGGTTGGTGAAGCTCTTCGCGCAGCAGCGCATGCGCGTGCGCCAACTGCGCGACATCTGAAAGCATTCTCAATTCCGCGGCCTGCTGCTCCGTCAACGGGCGGACGCAACGACCGTAAATAGCCGCGCCCTCCCGGTGCGCGCTCGTCACGGCCAGCACCAGACAGATCGCACGGTCACCCGCATTCATCTCCAGAGCCCCGTCCGGTTCTGAGAGCGCCGCCGATACACTTACTTCGGCGTCGGCGATTTCGTCTTGATCGAGCCCCTCGACCCACTTCAGCCGCGGTCGCTCGCCTCCGGTTTGCGCAAACGTCGCGAGCCCGTAGGTCTGCGCCGTCGCATCGACCATCAAAGCCAGCTTTAGCATCACGTCATAGAGGATGTCAGACCCGGTGGTCGCGGCCCTGCACAAAGCTCGCACCATCGCAGCGACAGGCATTTGAAAAGCGCCGGCAGGATCGGTGGTGGTTGTTTCAGCGGCAAACGAAAATGGCAACCCGGACATAAAGCTGTCTTCCCTTCTGATGTAAACCCCTGTGTCGCAACGCCGGGATGATCATGCCGGCGCCTGCGTAAGGCGCTTACCTATTCGCCTGTCGTGAATTTGTCGGAGCCCTGGGGTAGAGAGTTTGGACGACGAGAACTGTGAGAGAGGTTCGTCGCGCCGAAGAACACGTATGGTGGCTTCGACTGTAACGAATATAGTCTAGTCGCCGCCGCAACTTGTGTCAACATTATTAAACAACTCTTGTGGCCAGGCTTGGAAAGCGCTCAGGGTGATGGGTTTGCCCGCGGTGTGAGATCTAGAATTTTCTCTCTGAAGTACCGAAAAGCACTACGAGCGGTGCACGGAGAGAAAGGATTAACTGAAGATTTCTCCGTTCGCCGCTCGTAGTTCTTGGTCTTGCTGTCGGCAAAACCGCATCCGTTGATGGCTTTTACCGAGCCGTTCTGCGGCGCGCCAGTGCGCCCTCCCAAACGCCGCGCTTAGGCGTCGTCATCAGGCGGTATCATTAACTGCTGCCCCACCTGTATCTTGTCGGGGTCATTTAATTTATCGCGATTAGCGTAGAAGATGCGCATGAATTCGTCGGCATCTCCATAGAATTGTTTGCTAATTTTAGAGAGCGTATCGCCCGACTTGACCGCGTAAGTCTGGTTCGCTTGAGAACCGCCGCCGACGGACGCCCCCTGGGCGCGACTTTCATCGACGGTGATGTCTGCGGTGATGTCGTCGTAATTGGGATTGACCAGTTTGATTTGGTCCCAGAATTTATTCTTGGCGTCCTCCGAAGGGGCGATACCTTTTATAAAAAGCTTGTCGTCCTGAACATGCAGGTTCTGAAACTGGACGTGTAGTTGGTCTGCCGCGTTCAAAACGGTCTGGTATTTCTGCTTGAGCCCGTCAAAGCGCTGTTGCCCGCTGGGCTGCTCCTGTGCCTTGGCGGCTCCCCGCCCGAACATCCTATCGAATAGTCCCATCTCACTGTTCCTCCTCATTTGCGTAACGAATAAGTACTTTCACGACACCTCATCGGCGTTCAATACATACGTGAGGCAATGCTCATGCCGCCACCTGCTGATAAGGCGTCTTACGATATTTCCTTCCTCAGATCAGGGCTAATTACCGCCGAACTTAACCTGTGACCAGCTGTGGCTTGTATTTTGCAGGCAGCGTCAATGGCTGCTGTTCGGGATATTGAAATCATACAGGCGTTAGTCATTTTAGGTACTTTAGTAGGAAGAAAATTAGCGAGGCTGCACGGCGCAGTCCTTATCCACTTCGAAAACTTCACATTTACGCAGGAGGGTGAGAAAAGATGATAGCAATTCTGTCATGGATAATATTCGGTCTGATCGCCGGTGTGATCGCCAAAGCCATCATGCCCGGTAAGGACCCGGGTGGGGTGATCATCACAATACTTCTGGGTATTGTCGGTGCCGTGATCGGTGGATTTGTCGGCCAGGCACTGGGTTTTGGTGGAAGAGGTGATGGTATTGGCCCGGGACTTATTATGAGTCTGGTCTTTGCGGTGATCGGAGCGATCATCGTCCTCGCGGTCTACCGGCTGATCACCGGCCGTAGCCTGCGAGCCTAAACCACTTCATTACAAGTTTGCCAAAGCGTTATCGCGCAGTTCTTTGCCCTGCGAGGCGAAAGAACTGCGCGATATTGTTTGTGGAGGTAGATTTTGTCGATCCGACCCCGGGCCAGGTAAGCCTCATCGAGACCGAGAGATCGAATACAAAATAGCGAATGAGCGGATGGGATTTCCAAATCCGTTTCCCGCACGGTTGTGATACGAAACTTTTTTCGTCACCGTAGCTTGAGCCATCCCGAGGGTGTTTAACACTCTCGTTAATCCTGCGCGTCATCCCTACGACGGCGAGCTTTATTTTCCACATCTGTGGACGCTGATTCGGGATCGCATCTACTTGCAGTATATACTTCTTCTCCTGCATTGCCCTCACCGCGGATTTCCGTACGCCCTGTGTTCGCCAAAAGAGACCGCTCCGGCCGCTTACTTCAAGTAGATGTTGAACTTAGCTCTATAAAACGTTGAAAAGAAAAGTCTTTACACTGCTATAGCCCCGTGCTAAATTCGCGCCGTTTCGCTGCTAAAGTCTTGAGCAGCAAGCAATTGAACGCAGTAAACATACTCTCTCTTGTGGTATTCACTCTCCCCTACCACACTATCTTGAGCTTTTGAGTCAAATTCCGGCGCTTTTCGGGTACTTAATTAATGGGGATTCGTTTCGGAACATCTGGATGGCGGGGGGTGATCGCCGACGAATTCACTTTCGCCAATGTCCGACGGGTGGCACGGGCGATCTGCGAATACCTGTTGTCGAGCGGCGCGGGCAAAGGCGATCTCCTGATAATTGGTTATGACACGCGTTTTCTGGGCGAGCAGTTCGCCGAGGAATGTGTTAAAGAGACCGTCGCCCGTGGTCTCAACGCGCTTCTCTGCGCTCATCCGACGCCGACGCCGACCCTTTCCCACACCATCCGCGATCGAAAAGCGGCTGGCGGAATAAACCTCACGGCTTCACATAATCCGCCCGAATACAGCGGCATGAAATTTTCGACCGCCGACGGGGCGCCGGCCTTACCGGAAGCGACGAAGCGCGTCGAAGAACTGCTCGGCACAATCGGCGCGGGTACGAATGACACCGCCCGGGCGGCGACCGGCGATTTTCAATCATACGATCCGCGCCCGGCTTATATGGCTGACCTCGAAAGCAAAATCCGTTTCGACGTGGTCGCACGCGCCGGAGGGCGCTACGCCTATGATCCGCTGTGGGGCACGGGTCGTGGTTACGTGGATAACATGCTGCGTGCGCGCGGTCTCGAAGTGGAAACGATCCACGACTGGCGTGATGTCATGTTTGGTGGATGCTCGCCCGAACCCGCCGAAGATCATCTCGATGAGTTGCGCGCTGTTGTGCAAAAACAAGGATGCGTGCTCGGGCTGGCGACAGATGGAGACGGAGATCGCTTCGGCGTGCTTGATCGCGACGGCGCTTTTATTACGCCAAACAACCTGATCGCAGTGCTCTTCGATTATCTCGCAGAGTCGCGCGGGTGGACGGGTGGGGTCGCGCGTTCTGTTGCCACATCGCATCTCGTAGATCGAGTTGCCGAAGCGCGTGGTCTGCGGCTCTATGAAACTCCCGTCGGTTTCAAATATATCGGCGAGTTGATTAATCAAGACAAAATAATTCTCGGCGGCGAAGAGTCGGCGGGTCTCTCGATACGCGGTCACGTGCCGGAGAAAGACGGCCTCCTGGCGTGCCTGCTCGCGGCTGAGGCGGTCGCGGCGCGCGGCGCGAGCTTGACCGAGCAACTCGAAGAACTCTATGCACGCGTCGGTCGTCTCGAAGGGGCACGCATCGGCGTGCGTTTGACACCGAAGATCGCCGCCACGCTTCCCGCCAGGTTGAGTCGCGAACCGGAAATGATCGCCGGTCGGCGCGTCGCGAGAGTAAATCGCACCGATGGCGTTAAGTTCATTTTCGCGGATGGTTCGTGGCTTCTCCTGCGCCCATCAGGCACAGAGCCGCTCGTTCGCATTTATGCTGAATCCGAATCAAAGAAGGACTTGGAGGTTCTCCTGGAACATGGCCGCCAATATTTACTGGACTGATACACGACTCGCAGCGCAGCGACCAGCCGCGCGCGCGCTTTTACTTCCAACGCCGGCGAGTCAGCTAGCGCCCGAAGCGATGGCCGTCACACGCGCAGACATTCGTCATCGCGGCGGGCTTATTCCCTCATGGGTCGTCTTTACGATGATCATTCTCGCGACGTTCGCCCTGTGCGTTACCGTCACGATGCGCACGCACGCCGAGATGCGCAGCGCCGAGCAAAAGTTGGAGCAGATGAGCACCGATGTGGAATTGCTGCGCAACACAAACGCGGCCATCGAGCGTGAGGTGCAACGTCTGCGCACAGACCCGCGGGCGATCGAAGAGGCCGCCCGCGCGCGCCTCAACATGGTGCGTGCGGATGAACTGGTCGTTCCCGTTGAGTGATTTTGTCGAGTGAATTTTTTTGCGGCTAGCAATTCTTCATTCTCCCGAGAGGCGCGCCGCGTAATTTTGATTTTACCGCTGGTAGCCTGCCGGTTTTTTGCCTGCATAGGTTCTGCATAATGTGATCCTGCCGTTTCGCGCGCGGCTGCGGTTAAGACCAAAACGCAGCCGCGCGCTCCTTTCACAGGCGTTCCTTCAGACGATCCGGTTGACACCCTCTGTAAGGCTCAACTAATATCGAATTCTCTTCAAATAGAGACAATTACAGGAAACAAACGCCGCGCGTTGCTGCCCCTCGGTGAGGAGCGACACGCCCGATAGAGAGACGGAAGTGAGCTATGCCCGAAATAAAAGAGAGCATCTCGCCTGAACAGGCGGCGGTCGAGCGCTGGGAACAGGAGACGCTGGATCCGGTTCTACAAAAACGCCCCGAGAGCAAACGACGTTTCGAGACTGTGTCGCTCGAAGAAGTCAATCGCCTCTACACCCCTGCCGACGTCACAGACATCAACTTCGATCGCGACATCTCCTTCCCCGGTGAGTTTCCTTACACGCGCGGTATCCATCCGACCGGTTACCGCGGCAAACTCTGGACGATGCGGCAATTTGCCGGCTTCGGCACGCCCGAGGAGACCAACGCGCGCTTCAAATACTTGATGGCGCAGGGACAGACGGGTCTCTCCGTCGCCTACGATCTGCCCACGCTGATGGGCTACGATGCGGACTCGCCGCTTTCGGAAGGCGAAGTCGGTAAATGCGGCGTCGCCGTCTCATCGCTCGCCGACCTGGAGATTTTGTTTGACGGCATCCCGCTCGAACAGGTCACCGTTTCGCAAACGATCAATGCGCCCGCCTCGGTCCTGCTCGCGATGTATCTGGTCGTCGCCGAAAAGCAGGGCGCCGACTGGCGAAAGATTTCCGGAACGCTACAGAACGATATTTTGAAAGAGTACATCGCGCAGAAGGAGTGGATCTATCCGATTCGCCCGGCGATGAAGCTCGTCGTCGACACCTTCGAATTCTGCACCGCGCACGTGCCGCGCTATAACCCGATCTCAATCAGCGGATATCACATCCGTGAGGCCGGCGCGACGGCTTTGCAGGAACTCGCCTTCACCCTGCGCGACGGCATCGAGTACGTCGAGTGGGGCGTCCGCGCCGGGCTCCGTGTCGATGAATTCGTGCCGCGCCTTTCTTTCTTCTTCAACGCCCATAATGACTTTTTCGAGGAAATCGCCAAGTATCGCGCGGCGCGCCGGATCTGGGCGCGCGTGATGCGCGAGCGCTTCGGCGCCAGCGATGAGCGCACCCTTCAACTGCGTTTCCATACGCAGACCGCAGGGGTCTCGCTGACCGTTCAGCAACCCCTCAACAAT
>JANOGZ010000667.1:0-3755 GCA_031406255.1 Pyrinomonadaceae bacterium
GCCACGAGGTACAGCGCGAGCGCCGCGCGCCGGGGGGACAGACCGAGATCGAGCAGGTTGTGATGCAGGTGCTCACGGTCGGCGGTCGAGACCCGGCGCACCATGTTCATCATGCCCGAGTCGTCGCCTTTTGCAAAGTGAAATTGGCGCGCAACCTTCTTCGGCTCAGATGCGCTCGATGCTCTCGCGTGGTTCGACCAGCAGCGAGCGAAAGCTGGACATGCGAACAAGGCCGGGGGCCGCGCCCTTCGGTTTCGAGAGGAATTTGCGCGTCGTGTAATGGATGACGACCTTCGCATCCGCGCGCGCCTGGCTGAAGTGTGCGGCCAGTTGCGCGGCTTCGATTACCGTGCGCTGCGGGACATCGCCGCCGCGCGTCGGATTCCGCACGACGACATGCGAGCCGGGATAGTCGGCCGCATGCAGCCATAGATCGTGCGGGCGGGCGATGCGAAAAGTGAGCTGGTCGTTATCTCTGGCGGCGCGACCGACGAGGATTTCATAACCATCCGACGAGCGATAGCGGCGCACGCCCGGCAGACTCTCCGAAGTTCGCCCCCGCGTGCGCCGGCCGCTGCTAGTGCCGCTACTGTGGCGGGCGGCGCTTCTGTCGGCCGCGCCGCCCGTGGTCTGCGCGCCACCCCTCGCATCATCGAAAGCTGCCAGCGCGGCCTCATCGCGCGCGGCGATTATATTTTCGAGTTTCGCCCGCTCTGTTTCCAGTGGCCCCAGTTCCGTTCGTAGCGCGTCGAGGCGCGCGGCCGTTTCCAGTGCCGCGCGCCTGGCTTTGGTATAGCGCGCGAAACGCTGCGCGGCCGCCTCTGGCAGAGTTAAGTGCTCGTCAACTTCGATCTCAATCGTCGGCTCACCCTCCGCGTAGTAATCTGTGAGCAGCACGCGCGAGCCGCGTCGCTCGGCGGTGGCGATATTGGCGAGCAATAAATCGCCGACGCGTTTGTGTTCATCCGGATTACCGTGTGCTGTGAGGTCGTTTTCAAGATTGCGTTGCAGTTTGCGGCACTTCGCAATCATCTTTGAGGTGCGGCTGAGAATCGCGGCGGCGCGCGTTTCAAAGCTGCGCGCGGCGGCGAGCTGACGATAGTGATGATCGAGCGCCTCAGAGAGAGAGGAAAATGAGCCGCGCGAAATCTGTTCCCTCTCCGCCGGCGCGCCCGGTGCGGCGAGTTGCGGAGGTGGCTGATAGCGCTCACCTGTTTCCTGACCCGCGCCGCGCGCGGGGCGCAGCGCATCAATCACGCGCCCCGCATCATCGAGCAGAAACAGATTCGCCGTGCGTCCGGTGAGCTGCGCCACGAGGATGCGTGAGTAAGCGATACCGGTTTCGCCGCGCGCGTCGAAGGTGAAGCGCAGTATGCGATCGCCGGCATCTTTATTGATCGCGCGCAACTGCGCTCCGCTGAGATGCTTGCGCAAAACGAGCGCGAATGGGGAGGGCGCCAGAGACTGTTTTTCGAGTTCTCGGGCGCGGCGCGTGATCAAGTAAATTCGTGGCTGATTGGGTTCGACCGAAATAAAGAGGTGGCGATCGCCGGTGGTGCGAAAGTCGATGGTGAGAGAGGCCCGCGTGAGTTGGTAAATCTTACCCACCACACGCCCCGTCAGCAGGGAAGCCAGCTCTTCGGCAATAGCCTCGATAGTTTGATCGTTCATAATCCCGGATAAGCTACTGGCGCTGGAATTCGCCGGCTTAACAGCGGATCATAATATCTGATTGAGCGGAGGGTGCTGAAGAGGCTAGCAGAGATTTACGCCGCGAGCAAAAACGCGCGGCGGCTCGCGGCGGGTGAAAACCCGGGCCGCACGCTCCACTGATGCAGCGGGGCGCGCAAGTGGCGGGATGGACTCCTACTCGCGGACGACGATCGTCGCCGAAAAGTGGTCGTGCGCGGTACGGCCTTCCTCATCAAAGAGCGCGTACACGATGCCGAGCCCGAAGGTGGCGAGCGAGAGCATATAAACCAGCGTGCGCCGGACGCACTGGCCGGTTGTCGGCGCCTGGCCCGTATCAGCATCGAGCGTGTACAGCGAGACGAGCGACATGCCCCACGACCGGCCGGCGAGCGCGATCGAGGCGGTGAGATACAAGAACATCACCAGGAGGACGATCCCGCTCATCGAAGCGGCGACGCGTAAGTCCGCCCAGTTGCTGTGCGTCAGTTCGATGATCGCGGCGAAAGGCGATGAGGCGAAAGCGATCACCAGTAGGTCAAGAATGCCGCCGACAAAGCGTGCGGAAAGAGACGCACGGTCGATATAGGTCTCCTGAACCGGAGCGACGGCCGCCGCGATTCCGGCACGCTCGCGACTGGCGAGCAGCGTATCATCCACTATTTCCGCCGTGACGCGCCGCGGCGGGGATTTTGCTTCTGGTTGATGCGCCGGAACGACGACCAGACCGGATGACCGAGCCGCCTCCGCCTCCCTTTTGGGTTTTTCCGCCGGCCGGGGCTGTGTCTGGGAATCGCGAGCGGTGGGAGCGGTTCGCGTTGGCGCGATTGCCGCATCAGGGTCAACCGCGGTTTGATAATTTTCTTCCGCGACGCGGGCGACGGCTGCGGCCGCGCCGCTCGATGATGCGCGTGACCGTGAAGCCATCGGCGGCCCCTGGCGCGCGCGTTCGATGCGGCGGAGCGCGGCAATGACGAGTGGGTTTAGCTCCGGCGTGTCGGCAAGGGGCGGCACCAGTCCTAATTGCGGGTGAGCGGCCTCAGCATCAGCCTGTTCCGCCTGCTGGCGTGCGGTTTCCTCGGCTTCGAACGCTGCTTCGCGCGCGCGGCGCTGCTGAATCTCACGGACGCGCTCGCTCAATTCATTCCGCCACGGTGGCCGCGCCGCGCGTCCGGTCTTCGGAAACTCGATCAGTGTTGACGGTGGACGCGGCGGTTGCTTCGCAGCTTGCGCCGCTGCTTTCGGCATGCGTGTGGTTGAGTCAGTCTTTGCCGGGGCTCTGGCTTTGGTTTCTCTGCGAGAGGCCGCTACGGTTATTGCTTTCGCGGATTCGGGAGAGGGGGGGGAGACCGGTTTCTGGCAGCGGGGGCAAGCAGCCAGAGTATCTGAATAAACGGTGCGGCACGCGGCACACTGCATTGCGAATGAGCCTCCCTGTGGAAAACTTAAAATGTGCTTCTGGGGCGACGGGCCGAAGCCGGTAAACCCAAGCCCGTTGCGGAGTCGCGGCGGATGCTATCAGAAGTTACTTTAAGTCGTCAACCAGAAAATACACTAGCGACTGTGGTTGGAAGAACGAACAGCTACCACATACGGGGCGGGAAAATCTAACAGCGGGAGTTACGAGCAGCTTAGAGACCGCTTCAGAGGGGTTGCC
Organism: Pyrinomonadaceae bacterium; assembly: GCA_031406255.1. GTDB lineage: Bacteria > Acidobacteriota > Blastocatellia > Pyrinomonadales > Pyrinomonadaceae > JANOGZ01. The sequence continues at coordinate 3,347 of JANOGZ010000667.1, forward strand.
TTCCGGCGAAACCGGCATCTGTTTCATGCCACCATTCGATGTGGTCGCCTTCGCCGAGCTGCCAGCAGAGAAGGACCACGCGGCCTTCGCGCAAGGTCGGAAAGTCGATCAGACCACGCGCGTAGTCTTTGAGCTGTATCCCGAGGGTTTCAAGTTCGCTCGTGCGCTCGGCGAGGTTGATCAGCGCCATGACATATTTTTCACCGCCGGGCATGAAACCGCCGCCGAGTTCTGCGCTTTCGGCGGCGCGTCGTGCGCCTTCCTGCGAAGCGAGCAACCGACCGTGCGCGCGCTGGATGGCTTCGACAATACCGCGCGCCGTCGGCAGCAGGCTGTTCGCCTCGTCAAGATTAAAAAGCTTCATAAAGCTATGCATACGGTTTCAGCACCTCGCGAGCCGTGAACCGCA
>JANOGZ010000687.1:0-2932 GCA_031406255.1 Pyrinomonadaceae bacterium
ATGTTTGAACGATATACGGAGAAAGCGCGAAGAGTGATCTTCTTTGCGCGCTACGAAGCGAGCCAGTTCGGCGCACCGGCCATCGAACCCGAGCACCTGCTGCTGGGGTTGATGCGTGAAGATAAGACGCTGACATCGCGGTTTCTGGCCAGGGCGCAGGCGTCTTTGGAGGCGATCCGCAAGGAGGTCGAGGGGCGCGCGCCGCTGCGTGAGAAGATCTCGACGAGCGTTGAGTTGCCGTTGGCCCCGGAGACGAAGCGGGTGCTGGCGTTTGCGCACGAGGAATCGGACCGGTTGCAGCACCGGCACATCGGGACGGAGCATTTATTGTTGGGGTTATTGCGAGAAGAGCGGTCGATGGCGGCCGAGATCCTGTATGAGCGGGGACTGCGGCTCAACGCCGTCCGCGAAGAGGTGGCGCGACAGAGGGGAAGTCACGAGATCCGTACGGCGGTCGCGAACTGGATTGATGAGATACGCTCGCACGGGCACAGGCTGATAACGCTGGCGGATCATCTGGGGGATGAAATAGGTGAAGAGCCCAGCGAGGGCAGCACACTTCCGGGCACTGGTTCTGAAACACATATGAGTCACACGATGGACCGACACGAAGCGAGGGGCGCCGGAGAGTTTGCCGGTCAGGGATCTTCGAGGACGGGTCGCCGGACCATTCTGGGTGTTGAAAAATTGCTCGCCAGCCGGTCGGCACTTTTGCGTGGGGCGCGTACGGGGCTCGTCTGCAACCAGGCGTCTGTGGATCACGAGCTACGGCATACAGCGGATTTACTGCGCGCGCGCCGCGAGGTCAACCTGACGACGCTGTTCGGGCCGCAGCACGGGATCCGCGGAGATGTGCAGGATAACATGGTGGAGACGCCGCACGCGTTTGACGAGGTGACGAAACTGCCGGTCTATTCGCTCTACAGCGAGACGCGTGAGCCGACGCCGCGCATGTTGGAGGATGTGGATGTCCTTGTCTTTGACATGCAGGATGTCGGGTGCCGCATCTACACCTTCATCTACACGCTGGCGAACTGCATGCGCGCGGCGAAGAAATACGGCAAGCGAGTGGTCGTTTGCGATCGCCCGAATCCGCTCGGGGGGATCAGTGTGGCGGGAACGGTGCTCGATCCTGAATATGAGTCTTTCGTCGGACAGTTTCCGATCGCGACGCGACATGGGATGACCGTGTGTGAGCTGGCCAAGATGTTTAACGAGAGCTGGGGGATCGGGTGCGATCTGGAGCTGGTACTGATGGAGGGGTGGTCACGTGAACAATGGATGGATGAGACGGGCGCGCCGTGGGTGATGCCGTCGCCCAACATGCCGACGCTGGAGACGGCGTGCGTCTTTCCGGGCACGGTGCATCTCGAAGGCACGCAGATGTCGGAGGGGCGGGGAACGACGCGCCCGTTCGAGCTGGTCGGTGCGCCCTACATCAAAGCTGCGGAGTATGCGGCGGAACTGGGGCGCGCCGGTCTGGCGGGAGTCCAGTTTCGCGCTTCCAATTTCCAGCCGACCTTTCAGAAACACGCGGGGCAGACCTGCGGGGGGGTGCAGATACACGTGACAGAGCGGAGCAGCTTCGAGCCGGTGATCGCCGGCATCGCTACGGTCAAAGCGGCTTATGACATGTACCCGGAGCAATTTAAGTGGAAGGAACCGCCCTACGAGTATGTATACGACAAGAACCCCTTTGACGTCATCGCCGGAACGCGTCGGCTGCGCGAGGCGATCGAGCGCGGCGACGCGCTCGAGAGCATCGAAGCCTCCTGGGGCGAAGAATTGACGGTTTTTAACCGGGCGCGCGCCGCCTATTTGCTGTACTGATCACCGGAAGTAGTCCGTGCGGAAGTCCCGGCAAGGGGGAAATATTATTTGTACTACAACAATAAACCCTGCCTGGTTAGGACTTCACTTGAGCTCGGTCGGCGCGACGACTCTTCAGGTTTTGGATCAGGGTTTGGAAAGACGGCCGGCCTCCGCGGGCACGATTTTTGGTCAAGAGAGCTGACTCACGAAGATTGATGCGAACAATTGAGGAGCATTTAGAGGAGTGTGAGCGACTGCATGGTCATATGTGTCCCGGGCAGGTGTTGGGGGCGCGGATGGCGATGCTGGGCTGTGAACTGGTGGATGTGCGAGAGCCGCGCGGCGCCGATCGCAAGAAATTGATCGTCTGGGTTGAGATCGATCGATGTATGACGGACGCTGTCAGCGCTGTGACGGGTGTGCGTCTCGGGCGCAGGTCGCTCAAGTATCTGGATTACGGTAAAGTGGCGGCGACTTTTTTGAATACGGAGACGAACCGGGCGGTACGCCTCGTCGCGCTTGATGAGTCGCGTGCGTTGGCTGATGCGCGCTACGCAGAAGTAGAGAACCGCAAAGAACGGCAACTGCGTACCTACATGGAAGCGGCTGACGAAGAACTCTTCAAGATTGAACGCGTCGGGGTGCGCTATGGGGAAATGGATGCGCCGGGACGCCCACTCCGGCGCGTGAGGTGCATGAGGTGCGGAGAGGGAGTCAACGATGGTCGTGAGGTACGCGTCGAGGAAGAAGGGGCGATCCTGTGCCGCGCGTGTGCCTTTGGCGGTTACTATATGAGGTTATGAAGGGAATCCGAATGCGCGTCCGATAACGTTGAGAGGCGCTGGTCGCCGCAAGGGTTAAAGTATGTCACAGCAAACTTATGGTCAGCGCGTAAGAGTATTTCTCTTATGCTTTGTCACATGCAGTGGGATCGCATACGGTCAGAGCGGGCGCCCCGGGTCAGATCACGCCGACGGTAAAGACACGGATGAAGTGGCTCGCGTACGGACGGACGAAGTGTTGCTGCCAGTCTCTGTGAGGGACCTGAAGGGGCAGCCAGTGGAGGGGCTCACGGCAGAAAGTTTTCTAATTTACGATAATGGCGTGCGGCAGAAGATTA
>JANOGZ010000703.1:0-13597 GCA_031406255.1 Pyrinomonadaceae bacterium
CGCTCCTTTGATTGAGCATATGGGGTCAGACGTTATCCATATCGTGTACCGGGAGCGTGCGCGGCTTTTAGTTATGATCGTGTTGCGATGTTGTAAATTCCTTATAAAACGGCTGTTGCCGGCAAATAACCGCACCGTTTAAAGCCTTTTATCTTTATGAAGGGGCCGTGCCATGTCAAAAGCGCGGAAGAGGAACGCAAATTGCCGCCAGATTCCGTGGTTAAGCGAATTACACGTTGAGGAGACGTAAAACCTAATGACAATGAATAATAAGATTTTACCAGTAGCTTTAGTGGCCGCCCTGCTTGGCGGATCCGTTGGCGCGCTAGTGATGCGTCCTTCCAAGACTACCGAGACACCAGCTTCGAGCGCGACAGTACCCGCGGCGAGCACGACGGAAACGACTCCGACGACGGCGGCACTTCCGGCTAGCGATGCCCAGACGGCATTTAATGTCACTAGCCCGAGTGATGAAAGACTTGCCTATCGTGAAGGCTTTACTGAAGGCGTCCGGGCGGCGCGGGATGAAGAAGTTGTCTCGCAACCGACGAGCTCGACTGTCACCCGGACCCGGTCAACATCAACTAACCGCGTCGCCTACCGCGCTCCTGCGCGCGCGCGCGCGAGCCGCGCGAGCAATTCGCGGCAGGTTTATTACGACTATAATAATGAACCACGCAAACGCTCATTCTGGTCGAAGCATCGCGATAAGCTGACGGTTGCGGGCGGTGCCGGTGGCGGTGCGCTCCTCGGCGGCCTGATCGGTGGCAAGAAGGGTGCAGCCATCGGTGCCATCACTGGCGGTGGCGGTTCGGCGCTCTACACGTATAAAATACGCAAGAAGAATCCTCGCCGTTACTAATTGATTGAGCGATGTGTAATAGTCTGAAGACACTGGCGCTCGGCATTGCCTTAAGCGTTTCTTTCGGACTGGTATCAACAGCATGGGCTATTCCGCTAAATGGTGGAATGGCCCATTTGTCTGTGCGCCAGGCAAGATATACAGCCGGCAAAAGTATCAGCGGGGGTGCTGGTTCGCCCGTCGGCCGCTTTATCGGTAGCACATTTGCTACGCAGCGCACGGGCACGGCACGGCTGCCCGGTCGCGTGCGGTTCAGAGAAGTCGACGGACGCGGGTTGATCGTGAACGTCTGGATAAATGGAACAGGCGCTTACAAGTTCGCTATCGACACGGGGGCCGGAGCGACCATTCTCTCGCGGCGTATTGCTGGTGAAGCGCGCGTCGGATTAACAGGCGAGCGAGCGATTGAGATCGGCGGGCTAAGCGGGCTGAGTATTGTCGCCGGCCAGAAAGCATCGGTGAGGTCGCTCGCGATCGGTGATGAATATAATCTTCTTCAGCACGCGGGGTTGATAATCGTCGCTGACGGGCTGCCCCGCGATGTCGATGGCATCCTTGACCCGACGGAAGCCTACTGGCCTCTCGGCTATACGATTGATATGCCCAACGGCGAGATGAGCGTCTTCGAGCCACGCGCGACGCCCTTGCGCAGCGGCGCTGCCCCGCCGGGCGGGGCAATCGTGCCATGGTTGTTCGAGAGTGATGGCCGAAGGCCTTTCGTGATGCTCTCCAATGGGCGACGGGCGCTGCTCGATACCGGCTCCGGTTTAGGGCTGGCAGTTGATGGAGATACCGCACGGGGGCTCGGAGTCGCATCCGTGGGCGGGCGAGAGCGGGAGGCCACGCGAGATCTGGCGGGCGGAAGAATCGCGGCGCGAAGGATCCGGCCGATAACTGTGCAGATCGGCTCGCTGGTCTTGCGCGGCGTGCCGACGGACCTGCTGCTCGGGGCTAGAACCGGCTCTCCCCTCCTGCTCGGTCGTGACGCGCTCAGACCTTTCCAGTTGACCTTCGACCCCGTCAATAGATTGATTCAAATCAGGCCGAGATAGAACGCGCCCCGCCTCGCGTCCCTCCTCCTCCTCCAGGTTATCCCTCAGTTGCTTTTGTAAAGCGCGCACCTCGCCTCGACAGGCGATAAAAGGTACATTTTCCGGAGTGATGAAGGTTAATCCGGGAAGATCATTGACACGCCCGGCGGGCGCGAGTAACATTGCTGGCTGGTCACACCTGCTGCTTTTGAGCGGTGCATTTTCGATAAATCAGCTTCCGTTAGCAAGGTCGGATCGGCTTCCGGCAAGGCTCCCGAGAATGGTCATGAACCGAGCCGCCGTCCCCATTCCCGAAAAACTTTTCTTCAAGATCGGTGAAGTGTGTGAAATCACCGATGTGCAGGCGCACGTGCTCCGCTATTGGGAATCGGAATTTCCCATGCTCGCGCCACAGAAGAATCGTGCCGGCCAGCGAACGTATCGCAAGCGTGACGTAGAGATGGTCCTGCGCGTTAAAGAATTGCTATACGAAGATCAGTACACAATTGCCGGAGCAAAAAAGAAACTGGCGAGCGAGCTGCGCGGCGCAAGTAAACTCAAAGTGGTGACGCCGGAGATGAGCGCCGCGACGAATACGATGACGGCGGCCTCGTCCGCTCCGCTCCCGTCAAGCGTCGCCGCACCGCTCATCGCGCCGCCGCTCGCAGGAGGCCTCGATGAGACCTCCGTCAATACCGGATCACCCCTTTCGGATGAGCGCCGCATCGCTGTGCAGCGACTAACAGAGCAGTTACGCGATCTGCTGGCATTGCTGGATACGAATGAGCCGCCGACGAAAACACCCCACCGCTAAGCCGTCTTGAATTCTTTTCCTGTTCAATTCTCTTCCTGAAATCTATCCCTTCACGGGGCGGGTTGCGGCCATTTGACAAAAATTCTTTTCCGGACATACTTAAAACACCTCCTGACGGGACGTGGCGCAGCCTGGTAGCGCGCTCGCTTGGGGTGCGAGAGGTCGCGAGTTCAAATCTCGCCGTCCCGACCAGTGACGAAGGGCTTTCAACGCGATATCGCATTGAAAGCCCTTTTCTAAATCCTGCCGCGCATCTTCTACTGGCCAGCGCATCCGAGCCAGTAGAGCTGGTGCGAACCGCTTTATCGAGCATATTAACCCTTCGGTAATTTCGCTGCTTTCGTAATGATCTCCCTTTCGACCTCGATCGCCGTGACGTTATGAGAGAGCCAGCCAGCCCCGCGTGGCCACTTTTCATGTGCTTGCTCAAACCCCAGTTGCTTCGCTTCATCTTCCGAGAAAGCGATCACTACTCCGGGCGCGTGTTGACTCTCCGTATTGCCCGATTTCGCGTTTTCGGCATACATCGACAGGATATATAGTTTTGGTATTTGAATAGAGGGAACATGCCTCTGGTGCGCTGCCACCAATCTCCGGCGATGCTCGATCGCGCCGTAGACGCTCGCTTCGACCTCTTCCAGCTGGAAAGGTTTCAATAAATAATCGAACGCTCCCATCCTGATGAGACCCTGCGCTTGCTCATGATCGCGGATGCCTGAAATGATAATGACCGGGATATTCGGCCACCGTTGCCGGATAATCCCGAGAAGCTCCGAACCGCTCAGGCCCGGCAGCGAGATGTCGACCAGCACCACATCAAACGGGTCTTCTTCGAGCCACGCCAGGGCCTGCTCGGCTGTCCCCGCGCCCTGGCAAAAATGTCCGACAGCGAACAAATCGACGAGCGTGTCGCGGAGCGTCGTATCATCATCAACAACCAGCAAAAAGGCCATCAGGACTTCCCTCCAGCGTTAAGCTTTACCTCGCAAGGGGGATAACGTCAAGCCAAAAATTTACCCCGGCGTGAGACATTCCCCGGGCGCTTCGCGCGCTGCGCGGAAGGGTCGGGGTTGCAGGCAAGCGAATGAAACAAAAGAACTTGCTTACTCACCCAGGTCAGTAATGAAAATCTCTGAGGTGAGCGTGCGATGAACCGGACACTTGTGCGCGATCTCCTGGAGACGATCGCGTTGCTCAGCAGACAGTTGGCCCTCAAGGGTCACCGCACGCTCGATGCGATGGACAAATCCGTCGGTCGTCGTTTCACATTCGTCACAGTCTTTGGCGTGTATTCTCTGCTGGCGCAGATGCACCGACACCCGGTCGAGCGGCCATTCCTTGCGCCGCGCGTACATCATCACGGTCATCGAAATACAGCTGCCGAGCGCGCCCAGAAGCATCGTGTAGGGATCGGGGCCGGCTCCGTCGCCGCCCACGCTCGACGGTTCATCCGTAATGAACTTCTCGCCGTCGGCATAACGCACCTCATTTTGCAGGTTCTTCAGAGAAGTTACCGTCACGTCGCTCATGAGAACTACTACCTCCAGCGCTTATTTCAATAGGGAAGATAACCCTGCTCAGGCTGCCGCAAATATTTTTATTATGCAAGCGCGAGCGATGCGTTTCGCGTCCGTCGAGCGATAGTGCCGGTGCGGCGGCAACTTGCAGCGCTGCGCCCCGTGCGGCTACACTCCTCCGGCTCCGACTTATGTCATCCGGTACGCGGTTGGGATCGCCAATCGAGCGAGGACTTTTATGAAAATTCATGAATATCAGGGCAAAGAACTGCTCAGAAAGTTTAATGTCCCGGTGCCGCGCGGCGTTGTCGCGCGTTCGACCGAAGAGGCTTACCACGCGGCGAAAGAACTGGGCACGAACGTGGTTGTCGTCAAAGCGCAGATTCACGCCGGGGGGCGCGGCAAAGGGGGCGGCGTCAAGCTGGCCAAATCGGCGGATGAGGCGCGCGAGCTGGCGCGCCAGATGCTCGGAATGAAGCTCGTGACGCATCAGACCGGGCCCGAAGGCAGGGAAGTGCGCGTGCTGTTGATCGAGGAGGGCCTGCCGATTGATAAAGAATTTTATCTGGGCATTGTGCTCGACCGCACGAGCGGACGCCCTGTTTTTATGGCGTCGTCGGCGGGCGGCATGGATATCGAAGAGGTCGCCGCGCACACGCCCGAGAAGATTTTGAAAGAGACGATTGATCCGGCGGTCGGCTTCCGCTCCTTTCAGGCGAGAAAACTCGCCTTCGGTCTGGGATTGCCCAACGAGCTGGTCAACCAGGCGGTCAAGTTCATGCAGGCCCTCTACAGCGCCTACGAGCAGATGGACGCGTCGCTGATGGAGATCAATCCGTTCCTGCTGACGAAGGACGGGCGGCTCATCGCGCTCGATGCGAAGGTCAATTTCGACGACAACGCGATGTTTCGTCATCAGGATTTTCTCCACCTGCGCGACCTCAATGAAGAGGAGCCGCTGGAGATCGAGGCCTCGAAGTTTGATCTGAACTATATCAAGCTCGACGGCAATATCGCGTGCATGGTCAACGGCGCGGGCCTGGCGATGGCGACGATGGACATCATCAAGCTGGCGGGCGGCGAGCCGGCGAACTTCCTCGACGTCGGCGGCGGCGCTTCGCAGGAGCGCGTCGAGGCGGCCTTTAAAATCCTGCTCGCCGACGAGAACGTCCGCGCCGTGCTGATCAATATCTTCGGCGGCATCGTCCGTTGCGACATGGTGGCGCGCGGCGTGGTCGGCGCGGCGCAGAACCTCGGGGTGAAGGTTCCGGTCGTCGTCCGCCTCGAAGGCACCAATGTCGAAGAAGGCCAGCGCGTGATCCGCGACTCGGGATTGAACTTCACGGTGGCTACGGGGATGAAAGACGCCGCCGAAAAAGTGGTCTCGCTGGCCGGATAAAGAATCATCTGAACATCCACAAGCTGCCACTCCTTGAGAGCCGGGCGGCGCAAAATTCGGGATGGTAATAAGCCGATGGCCGTAAGACTAGGCGCAGCGCTCAGACCGCTCATCTTCATCAGTCGCTTCGGGCTCGCCGCGCTCTTTCTGTTCGCCGTGGGCGCCAAGCTATACACTCTGAGAGATTTTGCGGGAAACATGAGCGAGTTGGTCGGCTCCGGCTGGGCGTGGCCGGTCACGATCGCCGTGATCGCCGCCGAACTCCTGACCGCACTGCTTCTCGCCTGGCCGCGCACGGTGCGCACGGGCGGACTCGTCGCCGCCTCTCTGCTTCTCGGGTTCGCCTGCTACGCTCTGTATTACGTCTATATCGAGCACGGCGAGCCGCTCGAGTGTGGTTGCTTCGGCGGTCTCATCGCCAGCCAACTGGGCGTCTCGACGGCGCTGCGCAACCTAGGCTTGCTTGTTCCGGCCGCTCTTGTCATCTTCGGTTACCCGCGTCTCCGACAGAGCGGGCGCGCCGCCATGACAGAGCCACAGCCGGCGCCCCTTTCTCCGGGGCCGGTTTAGAGCCAGAGGCAGCGCGGGCTCACACATGTCAGAAAAATCGCTGGAGGAAAAATGGCGACGCTATCGTTCTGGGGCGGTGTGGGGACGGTGACCGGATCGAAATATCTGGTCGAGGCCGGAGAAAGACGCGTGCTCGTCGACTGCGGGCTGTTTCAGGGTCTGAAGGAACTGCGCGCGCGCAACTGGCAGGACCCGCCCTTTGATCCGCAAAGTCTCGATGCGGTGATCATCACCCACGCGCATATCGACCACACCGGCTATCTGCCGCGCCTCGTCGCGCAGGGTTTCAAGGGGCCCGTTTACTGTTCGCGCGGGACGGCCGATCTGCTCAAGATACTGCTGCCCGACGCGGCGCGCTTGCAGGAAGAGGAAGCCGCGTATCGCAACCGTCATCGCCTGACGACGCATGCGCCCGCCCTTCCACTCTACACGGAAGAGGACGCACGCGCCGCCCTCAAGCGGCTTCAGTCGATCGCCAATACGGGCGAGCCGGTCGAGGTCGCCCCCGGGATGCGCGCCGGATTTCTGATCGCCGGTCATATTCTCGGGTCGAGCCTCGTGCTGCTCGAAATCGAGGGCGCGGGCGATGACGGGCGCGGGCGGCGCGTGCTCTTCTCGGGAGATCTCGGCCATTACGATCAGCCGATCATCCGCGACCCGGTCGCGCCGCCCGCCTGCGATTACCTGCTGGTCGAATCAACCTACGGCGACCGCCTGCATGACCCGGAAGACCCGAAGGATGCGCTGGCGCGCATCATCAACGAGGCGGCCGGGCGCGGCGGTGTGGTGCTCATCCCGGCGTTTGCCATCGGCCGCACGCAGGAGATGATCTACCTGATACGCGAACTCGAAGACGAGAAACGTATTCCCGTCCTTCCCGTGCGTGTGGATTCGCCGATGGCGGCGGCCGCGACGCAGGTCTACAGCAATCGCAAGGAAGAGCACGACGAGCAATACGCGAGCGTGCTCGCCGAGCGTCGCCATCCATTGCGCACGCATTCGATGGTCACGGCCTCGTCGCGCGAAGAATCGAAGCGTTTGAACGAGGAGCAGGGGGCGCGCATCATCATCAGCGCATCAGGGATGATGACGGGCGGGCGTGTGCTGCATCATGCGCGCAGATTCTTGCCTGATCCGAAAGCGACCGTCGTTTTTGTCGGCTATCAGGCCGCCGGAACCACGGGGCGACGCGTGCTGGATGGCGAGCGTGAAGTGAGAATATTCAAGGAGTTCGTGCCCGTGCGGTGCGGCGTCGAACGCATCGGCGGATTCTCGGCGCATGCCGACTGGGGCGAGGTGTTGCGCTGGCTCGAAGGCCTGCCCGCCCCGCCACGTCGCGCGTTTACCACACACGGCGAACCGGAAGCGGCCCGGGCGATGTGCGGTCACATCATCGAGCGTTACGGGTGGAAGGTGGACCCGCCCGCATACGGCGACCGGGTGGAATTGCTCTGAGCCTCCGCGTGGAACCCCGCGCTGAGGCTATGCTATACTGCGCAGTCTTTTAACTCATGCAATCTGTTAGCAGCGCCCGGAGCGATCCATCAGTCGCTCGTGCAGGAGCTGGACACTGACCATTCGATTGCTGAAATGCCTGAATAATTAGAGGAGCAAGCGTTGAGCGTTCTCGTAGATAAAAACACGCGCCTCGTCGTGCAGGGGATCACCGGCAAAGAAGGCACGTTTCACACCAGGCAGATGGTCGAGTACGGCACACGTGTCGTCGGCGGCGTCACTCCCGGCAAGGGTGGAACGAAACACGAAGGAATTCCGGTCTTCAATACGGTCGCGGATGCCGTCCAGGAAGCCGGCGCAAATGCTTCTGTGATCTATGTCCCGCCGCCCTTCGCGGCCGATGCGATCATGGAGGCGGCGGATGCGCGTCTTCCCCTCGTGGTGTGTATCACGGAAGGCATCCCCGTGCTCGACATGGTGAAGGTGCGCCGTTACCTGGCGGACAAGCCGACGCGTCTGGTCGGTCCGAATTGTCCCGGCGTGATCTCGCCGGGGAAATGTAAGATCGGCATCATGCCCGGCCACATTCACAAAGAGGGGCGCGTCGGCGTCGTCTCCCGCTCCGGGACGCTGACCTACGAGGCCGTCGGACAGTTGACGGCGCTCGGACTCGGCCAGTCGACGGCCATCGGTATCGGCGGTGACCCGATCGTCGGGACGACGCACACCAACGCCCTCGCGCTGTTTCAGGACGATCCTGAAACCGAAGCGATCGTGATGATCGGCGAGATCGGCGGCTCGGCCGAAGAGGAGGCGGCGGAATTCGCGAGAGATAATGTCACGAAGCCGATCGTCGCGTTTATCGCCGGACAGACCGCGCCGCCCGGAAGGCGGATGGGCCACGCGGGCGCGATCATCGCCGGCGGCAAGGGAACCGCCGCCGAGAAGATGAAGGCGCTGGAAGCGGCGGGCATCCGCGTCGTTCAGTCGCCGGCCGAGATCGGCGCGGCGATAAAGGATGCGCTCTCGGGCGCACGCGCGACGGCGTAATTATCAAGCTTTCAGCCGTCAGCTATCAGCATAAAGATAAAGCTGGTGGCTAGCGGCTGAAAGCTGAAAGCTCATTTTGAGGAGAATTAATGGCGGAGCGGGACGGTAAGCTGACATTCGGAATCATCAAGCCCGACACGGTGCGCGACGGGAAAATGGGACGCGTCATTCAACGCCTCACCGATGACGGGTTCAAGATTCGTGCGATGAAGTTGATTCATATGACGCGCGCCGAGGCCGAGGGCTTCTATGACGTGCATCGCGAGCGTCCCTTCTTCACCGAGTTGACGACCTTTATGTCGGGCGGGCCGTGCGTCGTGATGGCGCTCGAGAAGGCGGGCGCGGTGCGCGCCTGGCGCGACCTGATGGGCGCGACCGATCCGGCAAAGGCCGATGCGGGGACGCTGCGCCAAGAGTTTGGCGGCTCGGTGACGGAGAATGCCGTTCACGGGTCGGATTCGGAAGAGAACGCGGCGATCGAAACCGCTTACTTCTTCAGTCGGCTCGAACTCGTCTGAACGAGAGAAGGAAAGTTTTATGTCCGTCATCAGCGACATTATTGAGTCCACCAAGTCGATCATCAAGGGTATGAGCGTCACTCTCTCTTACATACCGAAAGGGAAGTGGACGGTCCAATACCCGGAGGAGCCCGTGACAGTTCAGCCGCGCTACCGCGGACAGCACCTGCTGCATGTTGACGAGTTGGGGAGAGAAAAATGCGTCGCCTGTTATCTGTGCGCGGCGGCGTGTCCTTCCGATTGCATTTATATCGTCGCCGACGATGATCCACGCCCGCCCGAGGAGCGCACCGGCGTCGACGAACGCTACGCGAAGATCTACAACATCGATTACGGGCGCTGCATCTTCTGCGGCTTTTGCGTCGAAGCCTGTCCGAAGGACGCGATCACGCATGGCTATAATTTCGAGTTGTCGGTCTACAACCGCGCCGACCTGCTCAAAACCAAAAATGATCTGCTGATCACAAAGCAGAAGCAGTCTCCGAATTACCGCGTCGCGTTTTCGGACGAAGATGTCGACTCGGAGTACAAAGAGGTGTAGCGAAAATACCGAAAAGCTCGAGCTCGAAAGGCCGTCGCGCACTTGAAGGAATGCGCGGCGGCTCTTTTTTGGCTTCCGCCAACCGATCCACTGAATCGGAGTGACGAGGGAATAGATGGGCGGAAAGAGGGCAAAATCAGGTAAAATCGCGGCCGTGAAGAGCGAAGCGCGAGATGCCCCCGCGCGAGACGCCCCCGCGGTGGCGCGGTGCGGCTGACCGTGACGCGCCCGCATCATATTATTCAAAGAGATATTCCGATGACGTCTCTGTTGGAAGCACGTGAGGTATCGCGGATCTACCAGATGGGGAGCACGCAGGTGACGGCGCTCGACCGCGTCTCGATCTCCGTGCGGGAGGGCGAATTCATCGCGCTGCAGGGAACTTCAGGCTCGGGAAAATCGACTCTGCTGAATCTGCTCGGCGCGCTGGATCGACCGAGCGAGGGTGAGATCATGTTCGAGGGACGCTCGCTCGCGCCCTTCTCGAAAAAAGAGATGGCGCAGTATCGGCGCGCTTCGGTCGGGATGATCTTCCAGAACTTCAATTTGATCCCGACGATGACCGCCGCGGAGAACATCGGTCTGGCGCTCGCCTTCGGGGGAGTGCCGCGCGGCAGAGAAAGAGAGCGTCGCGCGGGGGAATTGCTGGCGCGCGTCGGGCTGGGCGATCGTCTCGCGCACAGACCTGCCGAACTATCCGGCGGCGAGCAGCAGCGCGTCGGCATCGCGCGTGCGCTGGCCAATCGCCCGCGCGTCCTTCTCGCCGATGAGCCGACCGGCAATCTCGACTCGACGCGCGCGCACGAATTGCTGACACTGTTACGGGAGATGATCGGGCGCGATGGGTTGACGGTTTTGATGGTCACGCATGACCGCGAGCTGGCGGCGCGCTTCGCCGACCGCACAGTTTATATGCGGGATGGGCGGGTCGGGGAGGTCGGACGAAATTAATAAAGAATTAACGCGGGATTCGGTGTTCCTCGTTCATTATTTTTTGTGAGGTGATCGTATGCCAGTAGAACATGTGGCTGATGTGGCTCAGGTCTTAACACTGGAAGCCCTGCGCTCGGTTCCCTTATTCGCGTCGCTCGACGACGATGCGACGCGTGCCCTGCGCGATCTGCTTGAGGTTCGTAATACTCCTGCCGGAACGGTGCTGTGTCGCGTCGGCGAGCCGGGCACCGCGATGTACCTGATCGAAGATGGGCGCGTCCGCATCCATGTTCATGATGCGGATGGACATGAGGTCACGCTCGCCGAGCTGGGCAATGGCGACTTTTTCGGCGAGATGGCGATCCTCGATGGCAAGGTACGCTCGGCCGACGCTACGGTCATCGAAGATGCCTGCATTGTCGTGCTCTCGCGCGACCATTTCCTTGAGTTTATGCTCAGCAATCCGAACATCGCACTGAAGCTCCTGAGCGCTATCGCCGACCGTTTGCGCCGCACGGACGCGCTGCTGCGCCAGAGAGTCTCACGCAACATCAACGAAGAGGAACAGGCGCAGTTGACGCGCGGCGACCGGATGGCCGATGTGCTCGCGGAATTCGGCGGTAGCTGGAAGTTTATCAGCGTCACGGGCGTGCTTTTGATCCTCTGGATAGCCTTCAATTCATGGGTCCTGAACAACGCTGGCCCCGATCCGTTTCCGTATTCGTTGCTCGGCCTCGTCCTCGGCGTGATCGCCGGCATGCAGGCGCCGATCATCATGATGTCGCAGAACCGGCAGGCGCATAAAGATCGTCTGCGTGCGGATATGGATTATCAGGTTAATCTGAAAAACGAGCTGGCGATCGCGGAAATGTTGCGCCGCCTCGATGTACTGGAGAGCGAGCGCTTACCGGTTCTCTTCGATGAGCAGAACTCACGGATCACGTCGAGCATCAACGGACAGGCAAAAGATAAAGTTTACAAGCAGGGCAGTGAGGCTCCGACCAACGGCCGCTGAGCGCGTTCGTCTCGTGGCGGACGAGACTTCATCGCCGCGCCAGAGCGCTTCGGCGGATGTTTGATTCGGAGAGGCTGCCGGTGCCCGCCCGCCATTGGTGTCCGTCAGCGCGCTCGTCAGATTTGCCCGCAATTCTTCGCGGGCTTACAATACCCCGGCCGTTCTACTCTATGCCAGATACATTTCGGTCCCTTTAATTTCATGATTCAAGCCGTCTTGTTCGATTTCAATGGCGTCGTCATCAATGACGAGCCATTACAATTCAAAGCCTATCAGGAGGCGTTACACGCTGAAGGCGTCACGCACACGGAGAAGGATTACTACGGCTCGCTCGGGATGGATGACACGACGTTTGTCAGCACGGCTTTCGCGCACGCCGGCGTCGCTGTGACGGATGAACGGATGCGCGCCGTGATCGAGCGCAAAGCAGTGCTGCACAGGGAATTGCTGAGTGGTGAGTTGCCTTTATTTCCGGGTGTCGTAACCTTTCTAAAAGCGCTGGCGCGGAGTTTTCCGCTCGGCGTCGTCAGTATGGCGCGCCGCGCCGAGATAGATTACGTGCTTGAACGCGCCGCGCTCGCCCGGATCTTCGGCCTGATCGTCAGCGCCGAAGACGCGCACACATGCAAACCCGACCCGTGCTGTTACAATCGCGCGCTCGAAATGCTGAACGAGAAGCGGAGCGGGACGGGTGTGCCCCCGCTCCAGCCGAGTGAATGCCTGGTATTTGAAGATTCTCCCCCCGGCATCGAGGCGGCCCGCGCCGCTCGGATGCGCACCGTCGGCGTAACCAATACCGTCTCGGAAAAAGAGTTGCGCGCGGCGGGCGCAGAGGTGGTGACGGCGAGCCTCGCCGACTGGACGCCCGATGCCGTCCGGCTCATCTTTGACAGATGAGCGCCGTCAGCGGCGGATGAAGAGCGCCGCCAATTATCTTTATTCATCAGCGCCTCCTTGATCGTACCTGTTCTCATGACCCCCAGTGGCCGACTAGCCGCGCAGGACGCACGCCGACAATTCGCGGCTCTCGTCGCACGCCCGGACGAGGAGATTGACCTGGCCCACGCGGCGCTCCTCGTCGGCGCGGAGGAGGAGCCTCGCTGCGATACCGCGCGCTGTCTCGCGCTGCTGGAGCAGATGGGGGGAGAAGCCCGGGCGCGTATTGCCCTGCAGCATTTCGCGCCGGCCGCGGCGCTCAACCAGTATTTGTTCGAAGAACAGGGATTCACGGGTAATCGAAATGAGTATTATGACCCGCGCAATAGCTTGCTCCACTACGTGCTGGAACACCGCACGGGAATCCCGCTCACTCTCTCAGTGGTATACATGGAAGTAGGCCGTCGCGCCGGGCTGCAGATGGAAGGCATCGGCCTTCCGGGCCATTTTATCGTGCGTGCTCGCTCATCCAACCCGGAAGAGCCCTTCGGTAACATACTGGTTGATCCGTTTCATGGAAAAATAATCGATGAGGATGAATGCCAGCAGCGCCTCGACGTGATCTATGACGGGCAGGTCGCGCTCACTCCGGAGCATCTTCGCCCGGCGACCACACGCGAAATCCTCGTGCGACTTCTCCGCAACCTGAAGGCGATTTATGTGCAGGCGCATCTCTACCGTCGGGCGCTCGCCGTGATCGAACGTGTCTTATTGCTCGCCTCCGGAGCGGTCGACGAACGCCGCGACCGCGGCATGGTGCTCGCACAGCTTGACCGTCTACCGGAAGCGATCAGCGAGATACAAAGCTATCTTCAATTCGCACCGGGACATGAAGACGTCGAAACTACGCGCGAGCAGTTGAAGAGACTTCAGATCCGGCTGGCGACGCTGAACTGACTCGGGTAAAAAAACTCGTAAGCGTTCAGCAGTCAGCGCTCAGCTTTCAGCTTTCAGCT
>JANOGZ010000736.1:0-1290 GCA_031406255.1 Pyrinomonadaceae bacterium
ATAATAATAAGCAATGAAACAATAAATTTTGCTGCGTGAGTGATAAAAATTATCGTGCAGAAAACATTCATGAAAAAAATAAACTAAAAGCAGTTGCCGGTTTGCACATAGCCGGGGCACACAACACTCACTTTGACGCCAAGTCCAGCAGCTTCTGCCCGCAACGAGGTAGATAATCCGATCACGGCGCTTTTCGTGGCGGCATAGGCGGTGCTTGCCGGGTAGCCTATCAGTCCGGCCAGGGAAGCGGTGTTGATAATGTGACCGGAGCCTTGCCTGGCCATAATGGAATAGGCGGCAGTGGTGCCGTATATCACTCCCCAGAGGTTGACATCTATGATACGTTGCCAGTGCTCAAGGCTCATATCGCGCAACTCGCCGACGATGGCGATCCCGGCGTTGTTGAACATGTAGTCGAGGCGTCCATGCTCGGATAATATTTCATCCACCAGGCCCCGGACGGATTCCACTCGTGATACATCCAGAAAGGCAGCACGCGCTCGGCCGCCAGCCTTTAAGATGGCTGAAGCAACCTCCTCCGCCCCTCTCGAATCGACGTCCGCGACGACGACCAATGCTCCCAGACGGCACAACTCCTGGCAAAGCATGTGGCCGATCCCGGAAGCGCCACCGGTCACGATCGCGACTTTATCTCTGAAGATGTCCATAGTGGTCCTGCGTGTCTTTACTGCCGAATAGGCTACAGTGCCACCGCGTCTCACGCTGGAGTTGAGGCGCGGGAGGCTGATAAGCAAGCATCCAGGCCTCGCGGATCAAAGCCGCGCTATTCGCGGGGACGGCGCAGAAATAACTTACCGGATGCGCGCCAGATGAAAGCATTACATGGTACAGGTTATTTAATGCCGATGAGAACCTTATTGCTGACTGCGCCACGCACATTGATGCTTATCCACACGTCCACCGCGGTTGCCATTGCGTCCGGCAATTTTTCGCCAATAATATAGCACTTTATCTAAACACGACTTCAGCTCAAGGGCACGGGACGGCGCGGAAATAAGCATCTGCTCCCGGCCGCAATCCACGGCGACTTTTCGCTCTTGCTGTCAAAATAAGCTTCATCCGCTCGCGCATCGCTCCACTCACATGGATAGTTAAAAAGCGCTGCTGACGGGCACGCAAATCCAGGAGTGACACCTTGAGGACACTTGACGGCCGTCGATGCGTCCATGCCTGTCCGTCGCATGGAATCTTTGGAGGTCGATCGGCCAGCGCGGCCAGTCGTGGTGGTCGGATAAACGCCTATCGCGCATTATGCTATGATTGCGAACG
>JANOGZ010000757.1:0-5405 GCA_031406255.1 Pyrinomonadaceae bacterium
GGGCCCGGCCGGCGGCATCAACGATCACGAATTCATGCGGGCGTTTTTCTTTATCGTGCAGACATTTTCGACGATCGGTTACGGGCACATCAATCCGGTCGGACTGGCCGCGAATATGCTCGTCATGGTTGAAGCGCTCGTCGGGCTGCTCGGATTTGCGCTCGTCACCGGACTCCTTTTCGCGAGATTCTCCAGACCCACCGCCAGGATTATCTTCAGCAATTCGGCGGTCGTCGCGCCTTACCGGGGCATAACCGCCTTCGAGTTTCGCATCACCAACGCGCGCCGCAACCAAATTATCGAGCTCGAAGCCCAGGTGCTCTTTGCGAGGTTCGAAGATGTCGGCGGCAAAAGTTTGCGGCGCTTTTACAATCTCGCACTCGAGCGCCATAGAGTAACTTTCTTCCCCCTGAGCTGGACGATCGTGCATCCGATTGACGAAGCGAGTCCTCTCTCTAAGCTGACCCGGGATGACCTGCTCCGGATGAACGCGGAGTTCCTCATCCTTCTCACCGGAATCGATGAGACGTTTTCACAGAAGGTGCACACGCGGTCTTCTTACAAAGCTGACGAGATCGTATGGAACGCGAAATTCAGCGATATCTTCAAACGGTCGGAGGGCGGCGAGGATCTGACCATCGATGTGCGCCGGCTGCACAGCATCGAGCGTGCCGGGGGGTGATGCTTTTACCGACCGGCGCGCCGCGCTTCCGCATTCCTTCCAGCCGAATGAAGGAAACAAAACTCATCCGGCTCCGCTGGTCGCGACGATCGCGATCAGCGGAGCCGGATGAGTTTTCAAACCGTTCAGTGAAGCTAGGCCGGCAGCGTGTCTACCTGCCAGTGCGGCTGTTGCTGCCTGATCAGGCCTTCGGCGATATCTCCGTCAACCGACTTGGAGAAGAAGAAGCCTTGCCCGTACTCGCATTTCAAGGATATGAGTTGTGAGAGCTGCTCCTGTGTTTCGATGCCTTCGGCGACCACATCCATTCCGAGCTTGCAGGCGAGCGTCAAAATCGTCTGGACGATTTCCGTGTTTTCATCGCCGACTCCCATCCGGCCGACGAACGAGCGGTCAATCTTCAGGATGCTGATCGGGAAGCGATGCAGGTAACTCAAGCTGGAATAGCCGGTGCCGAAATCGTCGATGCTCAACTGCACATTGAGGGCTCTCAATTGCTCGAGCATCGCCGTCGCGGTTTCGGCGTTATCCATAATGACGCTTTCCGTGATCTCGAGCTGGAGGGAGCACGGATCGAGGCCGGTTTCCTGCAGGATGTCCTTCACCTGCTCGACCAGATCGGGCTGGTTAAACTGCTTTCCGGAGAGATTGACGCTCAGCGTCAGCGGCTGGTCGGACGGAAACTGATTCTGCCACTGGCTCATCTGGCGGCAGGCCTCGCGCAGGACGATCTGACCGAGCGGGATGATCAGGCCGGTCTCCTCGGCGGTGGGGATAAAGTCGCCCGGAAAAATAAGACCGCGTTCGGGGTGTTGCCAGCGAACCAGCGCCTCGAAGCCGGAGAGCCGGCCGGTGGCGAGCGAGATGATCGGTTGATACTGGACGCGAAACTCCTGGCGCTCGACGGCATAACGCAGATCCGTCTCAAGCTGTAAGAGAGCGACGGCGCGCGCGTGCATGACCTTATCGAAGACCTCATGACGCGCCTTTCCCTGGGCTTTAGCGCGATACATCGCCGTATCGGCATCACGCAGAATATCTTCGATCCGGTCATACCCGGTGGTGCTCAGCGCAATGCCGATGCTCGCGCTGGTGAAAATCTCCTGACCGTCGAGGTAGAAGGGAACCGCCAGTTCTTTCTGGACACGGTCGGCGACGCGGATCGCATCGCTGGCGTCTTCGATCCCATCCAGAAGAATCGCAAATTCGTCGCCGCCGAAGCGCGCGATCGTGTCAACATGCCGCAGATGACGCTCCAGGCGGTGGGAGATACCTAAGAGGAGTTGGTCGCCGGACGTGTGCCCCAGACTGTCGTTGACGTTCTTGAAGCGGTCGATATCCATAAAGAGCACGGCGAAGCGGTGTTCCTCGTTGCGCTTGGCGCGCTCGATGGCGAGTTCCAGGCGATCCGTGAACAGCGCGCGGTTCGGGAGCCCCGTCAGCGCGTCATGAAAAGCGTCCTGGAGTAATCTCTTTTCACCCGGTCGGCCTTCACTACCGGTTTGCAGAGTCTCGACGCTTCGCCGTAATTCGACTTGCAGGGCCACCTGGCGACCCAGTGCGCGCAGCGCTTCTTCCTGTTCGGCGGTGAGCGCTCGCGGCACGCAATCGATAAGGCAGAGTGTGCCGAGCGCCTTGCCTTCGGTCGTCACCAGCGGGAGACCGGCGTAAAAGCGGATGCCCGGCTCGGCCGTAACCATTGGGCTATTGGCAAAGCGAGGGTCCGCCAGCGCATCCGGCACCACGAACAGATCGGTTTGCCGCAGCGTGTGGTGGCAGAAGGCGACTTCCCGAAAAGCTTCGGTCGCCGTCAAATCTACATTGGAGACAAATTCCGCGCCGCCGCTGCCGATAAGATTGACGATCGCGATCGGCACCTGACAGAGCTGCGCCGCCAGCCGCGTGAAATCAGCGAGCGAGTGTTGGGTGCTGCTGTTAAATTGGTGGTCGGCGCTCTCGAGCGTTGCGACTCTGAGCGGTTGATTGTGTGACAGTAACTTCATACGAGGTGTCCGATTGATACCCTGTTTGTAATCGCGCGTGATATTAGCGGGCCACTGGATCGCTTGCCGTTTGGCCTTAAGTTTGTTTTTGGGTGACATGCTTGTCCATGGGTCTGGTGTTGCGATGGGGTTGCCTGCTATTAATTTCGGCTTAGGCGACCGCCTGATCTTCTTGATAGACCAGCTCGAGGCCCGCACGGCGTTTCTTTTTCCGTTTGTATTCGTACATCGTTTCATCCGCCTTGGACATCAGCTCTTCGATCGACAGTGCATTGTCGGCATCGAAACGAGCGACTCCAACGCTGACCGATAAATTGTACTGGTGATTCTTTTGCGCGTTGTATTCTCTAACTTTTTCCTGCAAGCGATTGGTTATCAACGCGCTGCTGTCATCGGACGCGCCGGTTGCCAGAACCGTAAATTCGTCGCCCCCGAGGCGGGAGATAACGTCCGATTCGCGGAAAGTGCTCCGGAGAATCTCCGCGGTCTTGATGATGGCGGCATCGCCCTCCTGATGGCCGAAAGTATCGTTGATCGTTTTCATGCCATCGAGATCGGCGAAGATCACGGAAAATCCTTTTTTGGTTCGACAGGCGAGGTTGTAATGATGCTCGGCAAAGGCGAGGAACCCGCGGCGGTTATAGAGGCCCGTCAGATCATCGACCAGCGACAGGCTGCGCAGCGCCGCCTCGGCGCGCTTGCGCTCGGCGATGTCCTGAATTTGAAAGATAAAGTGCAGCGGCACGCCCTGCGAATCGCGAACCAGCGAAGCGCTCAGCGAGACCCACACGCCGTGTCCGAACTTATGAACATACTGCTTCTCCATCTGGCAGGTGAGCGTTTTACCCTCGATGAGCTCGCCCAGTTGCGCCAGATCGTGCGCCAGGTCATCCGGGTTCGTGATGGCCTGAAAATCCGTCGCCAGTAGTTCCGACTCGGTATAGCCGACGAGTTCGCAGATCGCGCGGTTGACTCGCAGCCAGCGCCCGCTGGGCTCGACGAGCGCCATGCCGATCGCCGCATAATCAAAGGCGCTGCGGAAATGTTCTTCGCTCTCCTGCAGCGCTTTGCTGATGCGTTCCTGCTCGGCGATGTAGTGGTTGAGTTCGATGACGTGGCGTTCGGCCTGTTCGGCCTGCGCGGCGGAGGTTTCGACGTTCTTTAGATAGGTGAGATAGGTGACGTAAACGATGGCGATGATCGGAGTCGTCGCGATAAAAGCGTAGAACCCGAAAGCGTCAATCATCTTGGCGATAACGCCGGCGGCCACCGCCCCGGCAAAGTACGTGAGCGAGGTCCACAGGAAATTACTCTTCCACGTATTCCAGATGGAATGCCCATCGCGAAAGGCCGCGTAGAGCGCGACGATTCCCGAATTGGCGACGTATTGCACGAGCGCCATCAAACAAACGACGACGACGAGACTGGTGGAGGGGCTGTTTTGCAGATCGGCCACCTGCCCGAAGCAGAGATCCAGCGCCCGGACGGTGAGAAAGGTCGAGAAGGCGAGGACGCCCGAGTTGAAACGAATCGTGGAAAACTTTTTCGAGATGCGCAGCGATGAGCAGAGTCCCTCGGCGGCGGCCAGCAGGATGGCGGCCTCACCGCCGAAGATCAGGATCGTGAGAAAAAGCAGCGTATCGGAGACGGAAATAAACCCGCGCACGCGCGGAATCTGGATTGTAATGCGCGAAGCGATACCGACGGTGATCACCGCCATCAGGAGAAAGCGCCGGTCAAGATGGGCGGCGGTCAAATTCCAGGCGGAGAACAAGCAAACAGCCGCTCCGAGAGCAACTATTAACCAGTTGAAAGGTTTGGCGAGATGTTGTTTGCTCACTTTGTTAAGAGAAAACGGCACCTGAAGTGTTGAGGCGTGGATCAGCGAGGAAGCCGAATAGCGTCTGACAGCGCTCAGGTTAAAATTTCTTCAAGCTAACTCGATTATGTGCGCCGCTGGCCGTCTAAAAGGTACCGCACGCACCCGGGAATGCGTAAGCACATGCTGTACCACTCTCCCTGAGCACAGAAATATCCGGATTTAAAGGCGCATTCGCGCGAAATCGTGACCGGAGTCGAGCGCTGGGGCGGGAGGTCGGAAGCGGCTATTCGACCAAATTGAGAGAATCGGTCTGTCACATTGACGGACGAGGGAAGCGGTCAATTGGCTTGAATTTTGAGGGACGGAGCGGGGCACGCGCGGCCGCACGATGAGCTCTCCTCTGGCGTGGCCAGAGAGCCTGATGCCTTCTCGGTACTAAAGAGCAGCATCTTCCGCACAGAACGAGGAGCGTTAAGCCAAAGGTAGAAGGTCGCCCAGAAGTTTTTCGAGGTTGTCGAAATCAATCGGCTTGACGAGGTACTCTGTACAGCCCGCCGCGAGAGCAAGCTTGCGGTGCTGTGTCGGGTCATGCCCGGAGACGACCACGATCGGCACCTTCCGCAGTTGTGGGTGCAGACGTAGATAGCGCGTGATCTCGAAACCATTGAGCCGCGGCATATGTAGATCAGTGAGGACGAGACCGGGTCGCTCGGTCTGTGCCACCTCGATTGCTTCCTGGCCATCTCTGGCCTCCACCACACGGTATCCTTTCATCTCCAGTAAAACTCTTAACATGAGGCGATTATCCTCATCGTTTTCGGCCACGAGAACGGTTGGACGCGTGCCCGCAGAGCTAACCGCTAACGAGCGATCAGCACCAACACGGGGCGGCATGTGG
>JANOGZ010000805.1:0-9808 GCA_031406255.1 Pyrinomonadaceae bacterium
GCTGGGTTCGGTGGTCAACAACCTCGGCACGACGGGGCTCAGCGTCACGGTCACTTACTCGAATAACGGCGGCGCGACGTACGCTTACACACCGGTGAGCGGTGGTGGCGGGGCATCGGCCGGCTATGACCGCAATGTCACGCATATCCGCTGGACTTTCGCCGGCTCACTTCCAGCTAGCTCTCCAAATAATACCGGCAGCGTCAGCTTCGCCGTGCTCATTCGCTGATTGGTTCTCTCAACTCGTCCGGTCCTCTCACCACCGTCGAAATTCCTCGATCACTCGGGCACCCAGACCTACACACCGTTCGCAGTTACGGCGGAGTATGAAGGACCGGAAATGCGGGTCGATTATTTCCGTCATCAGTTCTGACAATTTGCTGCGGGTGAGGTAGAATGCGCCAAAACCCGATAATGTCAGAACGAGGAATAGTACCGATGCATGAAGACCTGTTGAGCCTGTTGCCGAAATCACAATTAACGCGTCGAGAGTTTGTCGTTACGACGCTCGCCGCCGGATTTGCGCTCGCGGTGCAACCCGTCACCGCGCAGACCGTCGTTACCACTGACACGAAGGGATTGATCGCCGGAGAAGTACAGATCCCGACCGCCGACGGGCAGATCCCGGCCTATCGCGCGATGCCGGACTCCGGCAAGTCTTTTCCCGTCGCGCTCGTCGTCCAGGAGATCTTCGGCGTCCACGAACACATCAAGGACGTCTGCCGCCGCTTCGCCAAACTCGGCCACATGGCCATCGCGCCCGAATTGTACGCCCGCCAGGGCGACGTCTCGAAACTCAAGGACATCAATGAGGTGATTTCCAAGGTGGTTTCAAAAGTGCCGGATGCGCAGGTCATGTCTGACCTGGACGCGACCGTCGCCTGGGCCAAAAAATCGGGGAAGGGCAACACCGCGAAACTCGGCATCACCGGATTCTGCTGGGGCGGTCGCATCGTCTGGCTGTATGCCGCGCACAATCCGCAACTGAAAGCAGGCGTCGCCTGGTATGGACGCGTCGTCGGCAAGCCCAACGAATTACAGCCGAAGCATCCGGTTGATGTGGCCGCTTCGATCAAGGCTCCCGTGCTCGGACTCTACGGCGCGGACGATCAGGGAATCCCGCTCGACACGGTCGAACAGATGCGCCAGGCGCTGAAGAAATCCAGGACTCGGTCAGAGATCATCGTTTACCCCGCGACGCCGCACGGCTTTCACGCCGATTACCGGCCGAGTTATCGCAAAGAACAGGCGCAGGATGGATGGAAGCGCTTGCAGGAGTGGTTCAAGAAACATGGCGCCGCCTGAGAGCGTGGAAGATCACGGTCGAGAAAGAATCAGGAATGGCTGGAAGTTTGATAGGTTTCTCACAGATTTGTTTGGTATGAGGATGTTTTCGCCCTTAACCAAATATTTGGAAGGCTTCACGCCAGCGAATCGTATGCTTCGCGTTCAGTCAAAGTGAATGTTGACAGGAACACTTTTCGGCCATACAATCACCACCACTTGGACAAATTATTGGGAAGCTGTACACGTGCTCTCCCTACTACACTTGGGATTGTCCGCGTGAGAAGAACCAAACACTAGGTTCTCTACAGTCAGTCGGTGAACGTACGCACCGCTTCCAAAAAGGATGAGTCGGGCTTCCGACCCAGCGCGCGCCCCACACAGGGGACAACCTGTGCGGGGCGATGTCGTGTTTGGGCCAAATCCGAAAATTGAACGAACCCGGATAGCGCGCCGGGATAGCGGCGGGGCGGCTCACCTGATATATATCGGATTCGAGATGATCCAGGGTTTATTGCGCAAGGGCTCCGGCAATTCGTCAAGGTAAATCTCGGCGCGGTAAACCCCGCGCTGGTTGACGCGCAATTCCTTCCGCAAAACCTCTTTCTCTTCGTCAAACACTCCTCCGTCCCGCAGGATCACGATCCGGCTCTTCACGGGAGTCGTCACGATTAAACGCACCCCTTCACTTGTCAGCGTGATTTCATCTCCCATGATTTTCTTCTCCGCCTGGCTTTCGGCCGCGAAGCGGAAACCGCTCGCATCACAGAATAGATCAAACGAGATGTAACAATTTCCGCGTGCGAGTGCGGACGAAAGCGTCGCCGGGGTAAGTTCCTGCCCCTTTTCAATCAGCGCGTGTGTGCGCACGACCCGGAAGCTTCGCTCGTAAGGATCAAGCTTCAACCCGATAATTTTTTCTCCCGTGGCGTGCCCGAGGCTGAGGCCGACATTGGCGTGGGCGTCGTTGCCCGCCACGGCCACGATCCGTCGGCCGCGCGCGACCATCGCTTCATCCCACTTTTTCAGATTGGCGGTAGGCGTCTCGTAAAAGGTGGCGAATAACAGGTGCGGGTAACTCCAGTATGACCACAGGCCGTCGAAGAAAAGGCGACCGTAATTAATCTTTTTGGTATTGGTGTACAGGTTGTATATTTCGACGCCGTCGTAATCGCTTAATTCCCAGCTGCGAAACTGCTCCGGATACGCGAGAAAAACGAGCTTCCCGGTGGCCTTCGCGCGTGTGATAACGTCTTGCGTGGAATGTGAATCGGTCGCCGCAAAACCCGCGTCGCCTCCCGGAACGATCAACAGGCGATCCTCGCCCTGCGGATTTAATTCACTGCCGTTGATAAAGAGAATGCCTTCGTGAAAGCCTTTGAGGGTCGCTTCCGCCGTGTTGATATACTTCGCGGGATGCTCCGTCATGACGACGAAGGCCAGCGCGTTTGATCTGGCCGCCGCGACGATCTCTTCGAGCCGGCCGGTGCTGTGGCCTCCGAGCAGCGAATGGACGTGCAGCACGCCCCGGTAATCAACATACGGGTCGTCGGAAGCGACCGAAGTCCGACGGGCCGCCAGATTCTCGATCGTGCCGTGCAGACGCCCGAGTTGATAGCGCCGGTAGATGAAGGGAAGCTGCGAAACAAGCAGCATCACCAGCACTACAAGCGCCGCTTTCTGCCAACGTTTCATCGCTTCATCTCTTTATCAATTCGACCCTCTCGAGATATCGCAGAAGGAGTCATGTGGCCTCTCTCAACTCTCGCTCTCGAAATCAACGGACGCGACCTGTTCGCTAATTCGGCGCCCGAAATCGGCGACCGCGGCGTGATCCGGATGAACAGTATAAGCTTCCAGCGCCGCGCGGTCGCGAAAAACGGCGACCAGACCCGTATCATATGAGCGCGCGAGGTGAAGCACATCGAGACCGACGGCGAAATTTTCTATCTCTGTAATGACAGACGGAAGCCGTCGCAGCAGCGCGATATGCTCTTCGCGGGCGGCGGTGCCCGCATCGGCGCGGTATTTCCAGATCACGATATGCGTGAGCATCTCAGTGTGGCCTCGCTATTTCAAAAATTTGTCGAACCAGGCGAGCGTTCTCTCGAGCGCATCCAGCCGGTGGCGCGGTTCACGCAAACCGTGGCCTTCGCGCGGATAGCGCACGAAAAGGGTGTCGATGCCGCGCCGCTTGAGCGCCATGTACATCTCTTCGGCCTGCGTGATGGGAACGTCGTGATCCTGCTCGCCGTGAATGAACAGAGTGGGCGTTTCGACCGCGCGGACGTAGCGCAGCGGCGACCAGCGCCACAGCAGATCATAATCATCCCACGGGAAGCCGCCGAACTCGGCGTGAATCAAATCCTGATAGAGAGAGGTGCCATAGAAGCTGATCAAATTGCTGACGCTCGCGCTCGCGACCGCCGCGCGAAAACGCGTTGTCTGCGTGATCGCCCAGTTGGTCATAAAGCCGCCGTAAGACCCGCCGGTGATGCCCAATCTGTCCGCATCGATCCATGAATGGGCGCGCAGCGCCGCGTCGAGGCCGAGCATCAGATCGCGATAGTCGCCGCCGCCCCACTCGCGCAGCGTGCCGTCGGAAAACTTTTGTCCGTAGCCGGAGGAGCCGCGCGGATTGAGATACAGCACGCCGTAGCCCTGACCCGCGTAAGCTTGAAACGTCGCGTTGAAGCCATAGCCGTACATTCCATGCGGCCCGCCGTGGACGCTCAGAACCAGCGGAAAGCGGCGGCTATCAGCGATGGTCAGGCCGACCGGCTTCATCAACCAGCCCTGTATCGATGTGCCGTCAAAACTCTTGAAAGAAATCTCTTCGGGCTCGACTAAGGCGGCGTGGCGCAGGAGCGCATCATTATGGGCGCTCGCGCGCTGCGCCCGATCGCCGGACGCGTCTCCGATCCACACCTCGGCCGGATGAATC
Organism: Pyrinomonadaceae bacterium; assembly: GCA_031406255.1. Taxonomy (GTDB): domain Bacteria; phylum Acidobacteriota; class Blastocatellia; order Pyrinomonadales; family Pyrinomonadaceae; genus JANOGZ01. The sequence goes on from JANOGZ010000805.1 coordinate 4,229, forward strand.
GGATCGCTCAGCGTGAACGCAAACGCCGGCGCCGAACGGGTACTCACGCTGAAGTTGATCATCTGGTAAGGTCGCGCCGGAAGCGTTAACTGGTCAGCGTTCGGGTAGGTGAGAGGATCGAAGCGATCAAAGAACGGGCGCGAAATGCCGCCATCCACGCCGACGCGGTAGATGAGAGTCCGGCCCCGATCACCGGCGAGGAAAAAGACGTGGCGGCTGTCGGGCGACCAGCGCGGCGCACGCGCGCGTCGATCGAGCGCGGCGGTGATCTCGCGGCGCGCTCCGCCGGACGCTTCAACCAGCCAGACATGCGCGTCTTCGGCGACGCTGTCAATCGTCGTCACCTCGCGCGTGGTCGCCGTATGCGCGATCCATCTTCCATCGGGCGACCACACGGGTTCATACTCGCACCCGCGCGTCTCCGTCACGCGGCGCACGCGACCGTCGAGCCCGACCGTGTAGATGTCGGAATTGTTGATCGCCTCCGGATCGTGTTCGCGATTGGAGAGAAAAGCGATTTCGTCGCCGCGCGGATTCCAGGTGAGCGCGTGATCGTAGTACAGTCCGGCGGTCAACTGGCGCGGCGCCGCGGGATCATCCAGATCAATCACCCAGACATGCGTGCGCGCGCGATCCGAAAAAGAGGTGCGCGATTTATACTGGATGCGGTCGATCACACGCGGGTCGTCGCGCTTTTGATCCGACGCGCGCAGCGTGCCTTCCTGTATTTCTTCGCTCGCGGAGATGAAGGCGATGCGTCGCCCGTCAGGCGACCACGCGATGGATTCGCCCGCATAAGGAATGTGAAAATTGGTCTCGCGGATGCCCGTGACGAATCGCGGCTGACGATCGGCGAGCGAAACGACCCACAGGCCGCTCTGGCTGCCGCTCGTACCACTATCGCGCGTGCCGAGGAAGGCGAGACGTTTGCTGTCGGGCGACCAACGCGGGCGCGACGCGTCCCAGCCGGGGGAAAGAAACTGTCTGGGTAATTCCGGAGGGCCGCCAAGCAGCGCCAGTCGTGCCCGCTCAGCTTGATTGACTGTGCTCGTCCCGGCAAAGAAGATCGTCCGCGCGAGCCATAGCGAAGCGCGTTTTTCATTTCCCTCGTTATGAGAAACCACATAGATCACCCACTGACCGTCGGGAGAAATCTGCGCATCGCTGACGTCTGCAATGCGCAGCGTATCGATCGGACTCAACGCGCGCCGCGGCTGCGTCGGCGCAGCTGCGACCGCAAACGCGACAACGGTGAGAAGAAAAATCAGCGTCAGAGTTCTTTTCATGTAAAGTTATAGTGCCGCCAGATCAGAGGGGCTCTTAGCATATCCTTTAAGCCTCGGTGATGAAGAGGGCTTCTGTTCGGTAAATAGCGTCCCTTATCGGGTACTCCCAGGTATTGCGTAGCGGTTCCAAACCCAAGGCGCGAGCCCGGCCACACTCTGGGTGCGGTGAGACGAGCGCCTCCGGCGCCGGTGAATGCCCTAAATCATGTGCCGAAATCTCGGCCCGGCGAAGATATCCGCGCGGCCTGCTCGTTTAAGAGTTGCCATGTGCGCCTGATGTGCGCTTCGGTCGTGCGGATATTGCCGATCGCCAGACGCAGCGCGAGCGCGCCGCCCAGGCGCGTGTGCGAAAGAAACGCTTCGCCGGTCGCATTCGCGGCGTGCATCAATTGCTCGTTGAGCGCATCAAGGCGTGCGGCGCGGACTTCTTCTCTTTCATCGTCCACGGACGGGCAGGCGCGGAAGCAGACGGTGCTGAAGGGAACGGGCGCGAGCACCTCCCAGCCGGGCGACTCTTCGACCCACCCGGCGAAAGTTTGCGCCAGCCGGCAGTGTTCGCGGATGCGCGCCGCGAGGCCTTCGCGTCCGAAGTAGCGCATTACCATCCAGAGCTTGAGCGCGCGGAAACGGCGGCCCAACTGGATGCCGTAATCCATTCCGTTGCGCACCGCCTCTCCTTCGACGGTGCTGAGATATTCCGGCACCAGCGCGAAAGCGCGCCGCAGAACGTCCATCCGCCGACAGTAGAGAACCGAGAGATCGATCGGCGTGAAGAGCCATTTGTGCGGGTTGGTAACGAGCGAGTCGGCGCGCTCGCATCCTTCGAGAACGTATCTCATCTCCGGAACAACCGCCGCCGAACCGGCGTACGCGGCATCAACATGGAGCCACAGCTTGTGGCGCGCGCACGTGTCGGCGATGGCCGGGACGGGATCTATGCTGGTGGTCGAAGTCGACCCGACGGTGGCGACGACGCAGAAGGGAAGTATGTTTTCGCGCAGATCTTCCTCGACGGCACGCGCGAGCGCGGGTGCATCCATGCGAAAGCGCTCGTCGGTCGGAATCACGCGGAGCGATCGCTGCCCCAGGCCCAGCGCGATGATGGCTTTTTCGATCGATGAATGCGCCTGTTCCGAAGCGTAGACGCGCAGGAGCGGTAAATCAGGACGACCGCTCATGCCGTCTTCACGAATCCGCGCGTTGAGCGCTTCGCGCGCGGCGGCCAGAGCGTGCAGCGTCGAGACCGAAGCCGTGTCGTAGATGATACCTTCAAACTCCGCCGGCAGGTTCATCATCTGCCGCAACCACTGAAGCGCCACCTCTTCCATTTCGGTGGCGGCGGGCGAAGTGCGCCAGAGCATCCCGTTGACGTTAAAGGCGGCGCACAGCAGTTCGCCGAAGATTCCGGGCGCTGAAGCGGAGATCGCGAAGTAGGCGAAAAACGCCGGATGATTCCAGTGTGTGAGCGCGGGCACGACGAGGCGATCAACGTCGGCGAAGATCGCTTCGATACTCTCCCCCTTCTCCGGGGGCGATGCCGGTAGCTGCGCCGTCAACTCGCCGGGGCTGACCTGTGATAGCACGGGACGCTGACCGACATTTTCAAGGTAACCGCCGATCCAGTCGATAAGCTCGTGACCGTAGCGACGAAAATCCGCCGCGCTCATATCTCCGAGCGGCGGCGCATAACCTGACTCTGCCGGACTCTCTTTCTGTTTCATACGTGCCTTGTGGGCCTGTCAGGAGAACTGAAATCCGGAGCTCGCATGTCCGAACTCCGGCCCCGAACTGCAAATCGCGTCTGGCGTCCGTGCTAGGCGGCCAGTTCTTCCTCCGACGGGAATTGATGCTGTTTTCTTCCCGGCGGGCCGTCGAATTTCTTCGAGGTTTTGTAGAGTTCGAAATGTCCGTCGGCGGCATCGCGCGCGCAGCGCGTCCGCAGGGCCTGCATCTCATCCGGGGTCATCGGCTTGAAGCCGCGTGCGATCCGCAAATTCTGGCGCAGCACTTTCAACGAATCGATCCCGCTGACGGTGGTGGCGACCGGCAGACTCATCGCGTAGCGTAGCGCTTCCGTGACGCTGACGACGCGCTTCCTGATCGCCGCGCCGCTTCCGCCGAGGCTTTTCATGCCGAGCGGTGCGATGCCGCGTCGGTTGAGCTCGGGCAAAACCTGCTGCTCAAAACTGCGGTAGGTCGCGTCGAAGCAGTTGAGCGGTAGTTGACAGGTATCGAAAGGAAAATCACGCGTCAGCATCTTCAAATGAATCGCCGGGTCTTTGTGGCCGGTGAACCCGATGAAGCGGACTTTGCCGGCGCGACGCGCCTGCTCCAGCGCCTCGATCACGCCTCCTTCGGCGAAATGCAGCTCCGGATCATTATCATAGATGACTTCATTAACCTGCCAGAGGTCAAGATAGTCCGTGCGGAGCCGGCGCAGGGATTGCTCGAGTTGCCTGAGGGCCGCGCGCCGGTCGCGCCCGTGCGTGCAGACTTTTGTCATCAGGAAAACCTGGTGGCGCCGGCCTGCGAGAGCTTTGCCCATCAGCTCTTCGCTTCGCCCGTCGTGGTATTCCCACGCGTTATCCATAAAAGTCAGTCCGGCATCAATCGCTTCGTGGACGATTCTGAGCGCTTCTTTTTCTGTTTTTGTATCGCCCAGATGTGAGCCGCCGAGCGCGAGCGCGGAGACCGCGACGCCCGTCCGGCCGAGCGGACGACGCGGAATCTCTCCGGACCCGTCGGTGCTACTGCTGCTTTTTCCCATCCGCTTACTCGATCCTCCCTAGCTTGTTTCGGCGCGTCCTCATCCTGTGCGAAAAATAAGGGCTCGCCGAGGTAGTCTCCTCAGATAAAATTTGTGAAGACCGGACAGAGAAATAATGAAAAGTATGACACAGACGGGGTGGATGTAGAAGATCGTAGCAGGAGAGTACATTCTGATGCGGCGAATAAAAAGCGGGGAACCCTCGTTTCTCGAGTTCCCCGCTTTTATTTTACCGTTGATGGCCGGAGGCCGGATTAGCGATAGACGTGCTCGCCGCGATATTTGGTTTTCCACTCGTTCTCGAAGTAAGTAGCGTCGTCATCAGAACGCGAGTTGACGCCCATCATGATTCCTCCGCCCCGGATGCCTTCATCATAGAGCTTGGCGCGTTCTTCGGGGATGCCAGAGCCGACGAGAGCGCCGACCAATCCACCGGTCAGACCGCCTGCGCCTGCGCCCGCCAGCGCGGCTACGATTGGCCCCGCCACAATCAGGCCGATGCCAGGCAGTGCCACGCTGGTACCGATCGCCGCGATCGCCGCGAGGACCGCGCCGACCGTTCCGCCGATTGCCGAACCGACACCCGCGCCTTCAAGCGCCTTGCTACCGAGTTCTGTCTCCGGAGCATTCGCAAAATGTTTTTTGCGCGTTTCATCAGACATTAAAAGGTTTACGTCATCTTTCCCATAGCCGCGATCGCTCAGCGAGCGATAAGCGCTCTCCGCACTCTCTCGATCTCTGAACAATCCGGTGACCATCTTTGAGCTTCCCGTCGAGGCACCTGTTGTGTTTGCCATTTTCTCTAACCCTCCCTATTGAAATTAGTGTTTCATATGACAACACACGGCGAAGTGCAATTATAACGACCTGCAACGTGTGTGTATTGTTTTGCGTCTCTAACTAAGCTGACACAGGTGAATGGGCAATGCGCGTGCCGCAACGCGGGTACAAACCGCCGGCGTGTAGCATGCGCTTTTTTTCTTTCGGTAGTGGTGGTTATCTACCTGTCGGGGGCGTTCCACCTGAGGGAAAGTAACCACGGACTCTCGACACACCGCATTAAAGCGGTATAATGCGCGTTCGCTCTGTAACATACGCCGCAGGGACTTGACTCTGCTCGCGGCTCGCCGCGATGATATTAAATACAAACCCCGGACGCCCGCAGCCCCATTGGAGGTCACGCAGAGCGGTGGCTTTACACCTGGAATGAGTTTCAGCGTTGCCGTCGAGCCGGGAAGCTTATCCCTTGGATAGCACCAGCGATTTTCGTGCGCACAATATCAGACCGGTTGCCAGCAGTGCTGTTTGCCAGAGACTTGTCGTCAGGCCAACTGTTGACCAGTAAGGAGTGCGAACTCTCTGCGCCTTTCAGCAGAGCGTCGCGTTCTTAAAGAACGTTTCAACACCTCAGCGAGGAAAATATGAAACGCACCTTTTTAACTCTCGGATTGATGATCATATTCGCGGTTGCGATCGCCTGCGAACGGCGCGGCGGCGACATGGCGAGCGACAATACGGGCGCTATTA
>JANOGZ010000807.1:0-1661 GCA_031406255.1 Pyrinomonadaceae bacterium
GTCAGCCGGTCATGTGTGATGTCGATCTTTGGGCGCCGGCGCGCGCTTCTTTATGTTAGCTGAAAGCTGAAAGCTGAAAGCTGATGGCTTAATAGAGAGAGAAAGGAGCGAAGGGTGGTGAAGGGGGCTTTCCAATTGATATCGAATGATGATTCGGAAAGGGCGGTCGCGCCGGAGATTTCGCGCGACGCGCCCGACTCCGATGAGAAATTGCTGGACGCCTACTCCCGGGCCGTGATCGCGGCGGCGGAAAAGGTCAGTCCGGCGGTCGTCAACATCGACGTGCAGCAGCGCCGGAAAGAAGAGGCGCGAAAAGGTCGTCGGCGCTTTCAGGATGAACCGCGCGGCAGCGGTTCCGGCTTCGTCTTCACGCCGGATGGATTCATTCTCACTAACAGTCATGTCGTGCACGATGCGGCGAAGATCGAAGTGACGCTCGCCGATGGAAGGCGTTGTCAGGCGGATTTGATCGGAGACGACCCGGATACTGACCTGGCTGTCATCAGGATCAACGCCCTGCGCCTTGCGCCGGCCAGCTTGGGCGATTCGCGCGCGATACGTGTCGGCCAACTGGTCGTCGCGATCGGTAACCCTTACGGATTCCAGTGTACCGTGACGGCCGGCGTGGTGAGCGCGCTGGGGCGCTCGTTGCGGGCCAAATCGGGTCGCCTGATGGACGACGTCATCCAGACGGACGCGGCGCTCAATCCGGGTAACTCCGGCGGGCCTCTCGTCACCTCGCGCGGGGAAGTGATCGGCGTCAACACGGCGATCATCCTGCCCGCGCAGGGCATCTGCTTCGCGACCGCGATTGACACTGCCAAATTCGTCGCCGGCCGGTTGATTCGAGATGGCCGCGTGCGGCGCAGTTCGATTGGCGTCGCCGGGCAGAATGTCCCGCTGCCGCGCCAGATCGTGCGTTTTCATCACCTGCCGGTCGAGCGCGGCATCCTCGTCGTTTCGATTGAAAAGAATAGCCCGGCGCAGCGGGCTGATCTTCGCGAGGGCGATTTGATCGTCGGCTACAACGATCACGCGGTCGCCGGTATCGATGATCTGCACCGGTTGTTGACGGAAGAGCAGGTCGGCGTGAAAGCCGACCTGGCGGTTATCCGGCGCACAGAGAAAGTAGTCCTTGAAATAATCCCCGCCGAGTCTCGAAGCTTCACGAGCGCGCCGAATTAGAACCGCAGCGATAGTGATAAAGACCGGTCAACGACGCGGCGGTGAGCGAAGAGCGGATGCTCGAGTTGCGCGCCGCCGAGACCGCCGCATTCGTGCTCTTCGATCTGGCCTGATCGTAGTGAAGCTGCAACCCATGAGGTCACAATCCCAGAGCTTCGATTACGGAAACCTGGATTGTGCTCCCGCAATCATCCTATCTTCGGGCGCAAGCTTTACCGTAAGTTATACGAATATAATGAAGATACCATTCCTGCCTGACTCATCGAAGACTGACACTTTGTCTGCCATTTTTGAGCGTTCGACCAGATTTGTCAGTCTACGCGAGCAGCGAACTTCTTCCTCAGGCTCGGTTTGAACCCCTCCTACTCCTCGTAAGATCAACTGTTAGCAGCGTTTACGATTCCCGCGCGGATCACGCCAAAACCCATGGCACAGGTCTTGTGTTAACTGCGCCTAGCCTGCGGTGTCTTTATTAG
>JANOGZ010000855.1:0-2145 GCA_031406255.1 Pyrinomonadaceae bacterium
AGCGTGAACATGTTGAGGCTTCGGTTCACGACAGATGCCCAGCCGCGCTCAAAGAAGGGCCATCCACCCCACAGGACGACGGGAGAGGCGAGCGCCAGTTCTAACCAGCTTAACGTGCGCGGAGAGGCGAACCGGTCGAGATGCAGCCCCGTCATGTCGCCCATCGCGATGACGAGCAAAGGGAGGGTGAGCACGACGCTCGTCCAGAAGCGGCGCGTCATGCTCACGAGTTCGGCATTGTCCTCCACCGCGGTGACGGTACGAGGCTCGAGCGCCATTCCGCAGATGGGGCAGTTGCCGGGCCTGTCGCGCACAATCTCAGGGTGCATCGGGCAGGTGTATTCCACCTTCTCTTTCGGCGCCTCGACCTTCAAGGGCTCAAGGGCCATGCCGCACTTCGGGCAGGAGCCCGGCCCTTCTTTGCGGACTTCCGGGTGCATCGGACAGGTGTAGACGTTACTCGCCGCCGCTTCTTCAGCCCGCCTCGCTTGTTCCGGCTCCGCGCCGCTTTCGACGAAAGACTCTGGCTCTCGCTGGAACCTGTTCAGACACGACTTGCTGCATAAGTAGTAGGTCGTGCCCTCATGCTCGTAAGAGCCGGCGGCGGTGCGCGTGTCTACGCTCATGCCGCAAACCGGATCGATAACTACTGTCTTAGGTACTGTGGTGGTTCCCATCTCTAGTTCCCTTTTCTGCCTTTTCGCCAGGTCTGTCGGTTTCTAATCCCTGTCAAGCCTCTCTCAATGCTTATGACCGTCCCGGCTTGCCGCTGGCGGTCTTGGCGCCCCCGATTTTCTTCGCCGCTTTCACATTGTGCTCGACGTGCGAGCCTTCGATTAGTCCGCAAATGTGCCCTGGCGCTCGACCCACCTTGTTCCACTCTTCAAGCGTCTCGGCCAGTTCCTTCCGGTAGCGACGCATCTCACGCATCCGCTCGTCGAGTTCTTCAAGGCGGCGGCTCACGATTTCTTTCACCTCATCGCAGGGGCTCTGGCCCGTGCGCGCGTCTTCAATGATCCGCTTGATCTCAACGAGGGAAAAGCCGAGGGCCTGTGCCTGCTTGATGAAGGCCAGGCGTTCGAGCACTTCGGGCCCGTAAACGCGGTAGCCGCTAAAGGTGCGAGAAGGCTTATCCAGCAGACCGCTCTTCTCATAAAACCTGAGCGCCTCAATGCCGATGCTGCTTTGTTTAGAAACATCGCCGATCTTCAGCATGCGGCGGCCCTCTTCTTCTTCAACAATTTGCGAGTTCCGTAATCCGCTTCTTCGCATCCTTTTTCACCTCACCAGAGAATTCAATGTGCTAAGCATAAACCCTGTAGACAAGTACAGAGTCAAGAGGGGCGGCGAACTTTTTTTAGAGGCGGTAGAAGCTCACCCCAAGCCCAGGTTGTTTCTGTCTGAATCCTGTGTGAATGCCGGCAAACCGCCCTCTACAAATTCTTCGCATGCACTAGAGCGTCGAGCAGGTTAGCGATGCCGAAAAGGACGAGCACAATAGCGTCGTTGAAGAGGTGCTGCTGGCTCATGCCGAGGAGGGGCCCGCCAGTCAGCTGGGTGAGCCACCCGGCCGAGGAGCGCGAGAAACGCCAGCACGCCGAAGATTCTGTGGTCGGATCAATGCTCGCGAAGATAGGTTGATTAAGACCATCACCTGATCGTCGCCTGCGCATGCCGCCAGGGAAGCATAGGCTTACTTAGCCTTACTTCGCCGGAGTTGCGGCTGCGGGCTGGGGACGGCGCGGCGCGCTCGTATGCCAGTGGACGATCTGCCACTGCTTGCCGCGCTGTTCGAGCACCGCCGTCCCCAAACCGGCGCCGTCCACGTGGCGCTCTCCGATGTCCGCCGAGATGGCGTATTTGAAGGTCGCCCACGCGGTCGTGCCCGCCATCTTCACACGGATGTCGGAGAGTGTGTACTTCGTGTTTTTCATCTCACGCATCTCCGGCACCAGATGGTTGTCGCGGTAGTCGGCCCAGCCGTAGTTGGCATGCCCCTGTTCGAAGACGGTCACTGATTCGTCGTTAGCCCAGACTTTATCGAGCGTCCGCATGTCGTTGCGCTCGAAGGCGGCGACCGATTCGATCAGCACTTCACGTACATGCTCCGAAGGATCGTGCGCGGCTTCGGTTGACGTGAAGACG
>JANOGZ010000863.1:0-1844 GCA_031406255.1 Pyrinomonadaceae bacterium
AGCGCAGCGCCACGTCGCCGGCTTCGTGGCCGAACGTGTCGTTGACTTTCTTGAAGTGGTCGATATCGAGCATGATGAGTGAGACGGGCTGGTGCAGCCGCGTCGATTGTTGCAGTGCGCGCTCGAGGTGCTCCTCGAAGGAGCGACGATTGTCACAGCCGGTCAGACCATCCTTCAGCGCCAACTGCTCCATTTTCAGCGCCTGCTGCTCCACCTGCGCGTGGAGGCGCGCGAGATTGACGGCCACCGCCACCTGGTCAGCCACCGTACGCATCAGCTGCGTTTCGTTCTCCTCCCAGACGCGCGTCGGATCATCCGATCGAACCATCATCACGCCGATGAAACGCTCGCCGATGTTAGGCTCATGGTAATTCAGCGGCACCACCACCAGCGGATGCATCCCGGTATCCTGCGCATTGGCCGACTTGCTTCCGTCCTGCACATAAATTTTTAAACGCCCGCTGAGGCGTGTGCTGTAAGCGTTAAGGTCGCCCAGCAGTTCCGTCCGATCCGCCGCGTTTTCATTACCATCACGAAAATAGCAGTGCGTCAGCGGGAGTTGCCCGCGTTCGCCATCGACCCACAGCGCGCCGTGCTGCGCGCTCAGAGCGCCGCCCACTTCCTTGACGGCGGTCTGCAGAATGCTCGGAAGATCGAGCGAACTTCGGATGGCATCAGCGATGCGGTTGACGGCGGCCTCGCGGTTGGCCTGTTCCTGCATCAGGCGCGCGAGCTTGGTCATGACGGCGACCGCCAATTGCGGGGAGGTCGTCTTCGGCATGCATCCGCGTACGGCCATCGAGAAGGCCGTCGCCTGAAACGGACGCTCGGCATTAACACGCGACATCAGGTATTCGAGCGCCGAATAAACAATATCCGGCTCGAACGTCCAGAACACGTCATCGCCTTCCGCGCCATCTTCCGTCTCGCCGCGCACGGAGGCCAGCAGCGCCGAGAAGCGCGCGTCCGCGATCACCACAAACCGCTCGTTAACCGAAGTTCTCGCGACGCGATGCAGTAACATGGGTTCGCGATCCTGCACGCTCATGCGCAGCGAGACATTGTTCATCCCATCTTCCGGATCAACGAAGAAGAATGCATGGCGCGCCGCGCGACCGATATCACGCACCCGTGCCACGTCGCGCATCGAACGGTCGGCGACGGTCGGCAAATTCTCAACCACCAGCGCCGCGAGATTGTTTTCGAGCACGACGTCTTCGAAATACTCATGGAGCTTCGCGATGGTCTGCTCGGCGCAGCGCACAGAGGTCAACTGGCGAGCGTGTTGAGCTAGCAGGGTGTGGTAGAGAGAAAGCATGTAGGCGCGGCTAGTTAGGATGAGAAGAAGCGCGTTTTAAGACCGGGGACGCTTGAAATACTACCGCCGACATAGGGAGACGGCGAGGCAAACACATTTTGTCATAATTTAACAACCTTGTCCACACAAATGTAGGGAGATTACACGCCTCCAGCGAGTGGCTCGGTGATCCTACTAAATTTGCGTCCGCTTCGCGTAAGTTGTTAAGGCCGTTGAGATAAGGGTTCCGGACTGATCCGTCGCGTCAATCGCGACAGTGACCAGGCGCTTTCCCGCGCGCAGCACGCGGGCGTGCGCCGTGATCTGCCCGCTGGTGACGGGTCGCAGATAGTGAATCGTCAAATCGACCGTGGAGGTTTTCTGGCCCGGTTCGAGCAGGGTGATGACGGCGAACGCGGCGGCCGTATCAAGCAGCGAAGCTATCGCCCCACCGTGCATAAGCCCTTCTGTTTGTGTAAGTTCAGGACGAAGGTCAAGTTTCAGTGGGGCCGCGCCGCGGTTTAGTTCGCCGAGTTTGAGTCCGAGG
>JANOGZ010000911.1:0-2759 GCA_031406255.1 Pyrinomonadaceae bacterium
CAATACCGGAAGCAATAGGTGGGACGATAGATCAGAAGAACGACACACGCGAATGACCCGCCTGGGAATATAACACTCCAGGATCCTGATTTCGGGAGGGCGCATGGCGAAGCGTGGTTCATTTCAAAGCCTTCGATTGCCGTCGGCTCCAATTTGCAGCAAGGCTTGCCGTCGGAGCTAAATCGTTCCACATGAGATTGGTACACTCACGCAGCGAGCCTCTCTTCCTGAGCGACCAGTCTGCTGACCGCCGCTGTGACTTCCGGTTCGTAGTAGATCGACGATAACCGATACTGCCACGGCCCATTCACTTCCAGATGCCGATGCACGTCCGCCACCAGATCGCGCAGCCGCTTCCGCCTGTGATTGCGTGTGCAGTTGTCGTGCACGTCACCAAACGCTCTCTCGATGGGGTTCGCCCGCGGACAGTACCGCGGCAAGTACAGCAACTCGAAGCGCGGATGTGCGGCCAACCACTTCATGATCATCTCGGCCTTGTGGATTTTCGCATTGTCGACCACCACATAAATGCGCTCGATCTGCGCCGCCGGGTAACTGCCGTCCAGCAGCTTGAGCAAGTCCAGAAACAGCCCCGCCTGTTTGCGCCACCAGGTGCAGTGCAGAACCTTCCCCGTCCGGGTATCGAGCGCGCCTGCCAAGTACCGCTTTTCATTCGTCCCCGGCGTCATGATCTCGACCTGCTCGCCTTTGGGCATCCACTGGTAGCCGACCTTCGGCAGTAGGTTGATGTCCAATTCATCTGCAAAGAGCATCACGGCCTTTTTGCCGAGGTTTTCAAAGCAATACCGGATACGCGCCAGCCGGGCAACACGATCCTCGTCATCATCGCGGGCCGACAGTTTTGCTCGCTTCCAGGCGTAGCCGCTCTCGTGAAGCCAGCGGCGAATGGTTTCAGCCGAGACGGCGAGGCCATGGCGAGTCTTGAGTTCAGCGGTCAGCACAGCGCAACTCCACCGCGTTCGGCACCAGCCGAACAGCTGCGGGCTCTTCTTGAGCAGTGCCCGGAGCGCACGCCGCAGCCATGGGAGCAGGACTGCCGTGCGCAGCGGCTGATGGAGCGCGCCGTCCGTCCCCTGCTCAAAGCCGAGCGTGCCAGCCCGGTAAGCCGAGACGATGCGGTAGACACTGGAGCGCGAGCAGAAGAGGAAGTCGGCGATCTCGGTCGGAGTCTTGCCCGCGGCGCACAGGAGCAGGACGTGGAGGGCGAGCAGGTAGCCGTAGCGGGCGCGGCGCAAAGCCGAGAGCATCGCCTCTTGCTCAGATTGAGAAAGATCGAGTATGGTCGTAGCAGGCACAGGTCAGGTTCACTAAGATACATTGGATTGATGAGCAACAACTGATGTATCAGAAGAACGCTGTCTGTGCCAATCTCATATGGACTGATTTAGTTTGATGACCTATATGGACGGCACACCAAGATATGGATTCTGAATCTTCAAGAGGTCTGGGGTAAAGGATGAATTCTTCCATCGCTCCAAAAGTACCCGAACTTCTCCAGAAAATTCACCGTGTGCTGGCGGGCCGTTTGGTAGAACGTGTCGATGGCCTTGCGCAAATCGGCAAACGTCGTGTGCCAGCAGTGATGGCTGACCTCTTCCTTGAGCACCTTCCACGTCGCTTCTTTCGGATTCTCTTCGGGCGTGTAAGCCGGGAAGTTGATCACCCGCAGCCGCGGATGACTCTCCAACCACTCCGCAACTTCGTCGCTCGTGTGGTGCGGCGCGCCATCAATCCACAGCACGACCTCGCCTGCCCGGCATTCCGCCAGCACCATCTCGAACCAGCGGATCGTCGCATCCGAGTCCTGCCAATCAATGCAGAACGGCGCGACCTCGTGGCCTGTTCCCAGATGCACCGCGCCATAGATATTCTCAGCCTGCTTGCTTCGCGCCGCGTCAGCAATCAGCGGTTGCTTGCCGACGGGGTTCCATCGCTTGGCGATTGTCCCCTCCAGGTAGACCTTGCTCTGATCACCCGCCAGAGGCGTCATCGGCGCTCCATTCTCCGCGAATTCGGCCAACACTTCCGAAGTTTCCAACTCAAAGCGCGCCTGCTCCGCGGCACTGCGCTTGATGTAAAGCTTGCGCCCGCGCTGATAGCTCCACGTCAGCGCCTGAAGCAGCTTTCTGACTCCCCTGCGGCTATAGTTGATTTCAAAGCGCTCTGCAATCAGGTCGCGAATCGCTCTCACTGTCCACCCGCTGCCCGCCTCCGTGCCCGGCATCGCCTCCTCTTCGAGCAACGTACTGAGCCGCGCCAACTCCTCTGTGCCCAAAGGTCGCTGTCGGTGCTCCCCTCCCCACTGCGGGTGGTTCTTCACTCCATTAAGCCCCTTCTCTTGATACAGCCTACTCCATCGGCTGACCGTTTCTTCGTCGACAAACAAGATGTCGGCAGTTTCGCGGTAGCTATAGCCTTTCGTCACCAACAGCAGTGCGTGATAGCGCTGACGAGCATGGGCATTTTCTTTCTTGTTTTTGAATCGTCGAGTGGCTTCCAGATAATCCTTGTCGCTCAGCATCAGGTCTCCTTTCGCTGCGAGAGTCTATCTGCTCGACGATTATATTTATTCGGGTCCGACTCGGCATCTTGGTGTGCCATCCATATAGGGCACTGTACATCTTGCTGATTCCGATCAATGGGCGAAACTTTAAACCCCATACCTCAAACCACGCTAAGGCGCCCATTTCTTGAGATAACTGAAAGCCCTCTTCATATTTCTTAATAGCTATAAGACG
>JANOGZ010000916.1:0-7623 GCA_031406255.1 Pyrinomonadaceae bacterium
CGCGACGATTCTCGGCGGCGAGACGGTCATCGGACGCGGCAGCGTCATCGGCGGTAACGTCTGGCTCACGCATAGCGTCCCGCCCGGCACGCGCGTCCTCCAAGAGTCGCCCGGCCTGCGCATTGTCACCGCCGACAAAGCCGCCGTCTCATGACCGGTCGAGAAATTTGGATCGAGGCCGGGCCCTGACGGCGGCGCGTGGGAGACACAAACTGCCCGCCGGCGATCTCGGCGACCGACGACTTTCGCGCCCACACCACGTGTTCTGCGGAAGCGAGCGCCCATTCAAACTTTCTTCCAGTTACCAACGAAGCGAGACTCGTTTCTCCCCCCATGATCGAACCCCTCAGGTGTCAAGCCTGGGGGTTCGACATTAGGAGGACTGTTTAAACAAGTTTTGACGGCCGAGGTCCCCCCTTACCATGAGCTTCTATTCGAAGAGCCTTCTATTGTTTCTGTTGAACTGGCTGGATGCGCAATTAACGATCGTGTGGGTTCGCACCGGTGCGGCGACTGAGGGTAACGTCCTGATGGCTTACCTGCTCGATGCGGGCAACGCGCCTTTTCTCTTCACCAAAATCCTGATCGGCGCGACGGTCGCCTATGTTCTCTGCCGCTTCTCGCACCTCCAGCTGGCACAGCGCGGTCTGCAGCTGGCTCTCGGCCTTTACCTGGCGCTAATGTTCGTGCACGCGGCGACAGGTATCTCAACTCTCGACTTGAACGGGCCGGGTAAAGTGATCGCTTATATCGCCTATCTGCCACTGGTGTAAGAAAGCTTTCGTTAGACCTCTTTTCGTCCTCCCTGCGCGACCCCGTGAGAAAAAGCATTGAATTTCTCACGGGGTCGGCCTCCTTTTGTTTGCGAGCGTCGAGCGTCGCCTCGTAATAAGAGGTATACTTACTCTGTTCATGCGGCATATTCTGTTTCCGAGCTGACCAGCGGCGCATGGAGCGCCCCGGCCCGGCGCGCAACCGCACCGTCGACCGCGCGCATCTTAGGTCGTACCTCGTGTGAGACGGTAAATTGAAATTCTGGAAGGGAATAAAGTCATGTATAAACTTTCCGCTCGTCAAATTCTGAGTATCGCGCTGCTCTCAGCGCTTCTCGCGGCTGCTACGGTCATAATTTTCGATCGGTTCAGCGATCGCTGGCAGCCTTCGGGCGCGGCCTTTACCGAGACGCCACCGGAAGGCATCACCGACCCGTCGCTGGCATCGGACGAACGCAACAATATAGAGGTGTACAAGGCGATCGCGCCCGGCGTCGCGCTTATCACTTCCACGTCGCGCGGCCGTGATTTTTTCGATATGGGTGAGCGTTCGGGCACGGGTTCCGGTTCCGTGATAGATGATCAGGGACACATTCTCACAAACGAGCATGTGGTCGCGAATGCGCAGCGGCTGACGGTCAGTTTCGGCAGCGACAAGACATATCAGGCGCGGGTGGTTGGCCGCGATCCCGATACTGATCTGGCCGTTATCAAGGTTGATGCGCCGCCCAGTGAACTAAAAGTCGTGCCGCTCGGTGATTCCGACAAGCTCATCGTCGGACAGAAAGTCTTAGCCATCGGTAACCCTTTCGGTTTTGACCGCACGCTCACAACCGGCGTCATCAGCGGCCTTCAGCGCCCGATTCGCGCGCGTAACGGGCGCCCGATCGAGGGCGCGATTCAGACCGACGCCTCGATCAACCCCGGTAATTCAGGCGGCCCCCTGCTCGACTCGCAGGGTCGCATGATCGGGATCAACTCACAGATTTTGTCGCCGGCTGGTGGATCAGTCGGAGTCGGATTTGCGGTTCCTGTCAGCATCGCCAAACGTGTCGTGCCGCAATTGATCCGCAACGGCGAAGTGGTGCGACCGAAGCTCGGCGTCCGGACTTACAACGTGGGTTCGGCGCGAGGGCAGGGAAGCTTACCCGTCTCTGAAGGCGCGGGCATTTTCCAGGTTATTCCCAATAGCGCAGCCGCTGCGGCGGGCTTGCGCGGGGTAGAGCAAACGCCGGACGGCGAAATTATCCTGGGCGATATCATCGTTGCCATTGATGGTGAAAAGGTGAGCGACCAGGATGATCTCTTCCGCATCCTCGATAAGCACCAATTCGGCGATATTATCCGGGTGGAAGTCGTGCGCGAGGCCGGGCGCGTCAGCGTGCCGATCCGTCTGATTCCTGAGAAGCGCGGAATATTGCGCGACTAAAGCGGCACCGGTAGGGAGCCAGGGGGCGATCCTGATTAGTCTCTCAACCTTTAACTTAAACCTCTGGTGTGAACACGGCCGAGACGCAACATTTCATTAATTCCGGTTACGGCTGGATGTGTAAGCGCTGCCGGGTAGAGTCGCCAGCGAGCGATCCTCAACGAGGGTCGCTCGCTCGTTTTTTTACGGAAGGCGAGGCGGAAGAACGCGAACCCGCCTTGTCTGCGCCCGCTCTCGCGCGCTGGCGCGACGCCTCACAACGAATCCTCTACTGCCCGCGTTGTGGCATGGAAGAAATAGTGCCGGGAACCGATAAAGGTTGAGTTGCCCGAGCGATGAAACGACCGCTTCGCACCTTGCCTTCGCTCTTACCGCTTTCGTCATTCACTACGTAAGACCAACTCCGCCGCCATTTTTCCCGATAACAGTACGAGCGGGATGCCGCCGCCCGGATGCGTCGTCCCTCCGGCGAAATATAATCCCTCGATATCGCGCGCTTTATTAGCCGGCCGCAGAAAAGCGCTCGCCCATTTGTTCGACGAGATACCATAGATCGCGCCGCGGTGCGCGCCGTAGGTCTGACGGAAATCCTCGGGCGTGATCCGGCGCTCGTAATCGATGGCGGCATTGAGGTCTCTCATCCCGTAACCCTCCAACATTTTCACGATCAGGTCGCGATAGGGAGCGCTTTCTTTGTCCCAACGGGTACGCTCGCTCGTGGCGGGCGCGTTGACCAGCACGAACAGATTTTCGTGGCCGGCCGGGGCCTGGCTGGCATCCGTTCTGGACGCGGCGCAGACGTAAACCGTCGGCTCGCTGGCCGGACGCAGTTCATCGAACAGGGCGCGAAATTCTGCCGGGTAATCGCGCGAGAAGAAGATGTTATGGTGTGCCAGTTCTTCATAGCGGCGCGCGACGCCGAGAAGCAGCACGAATCCGCTGCACGATGGCTCGAGGCGCGCGAGTCTGCGATCAGTGTAGATGCGACGCGCCGGCCGCTCGATCAAGCGGCCGTATGTCTCCAGCGCGTCGGAATTGGCCACCACGGCATCCGACCACAACTCTTCGCCCGACGCGAGCCGGACGCCCCGCGCGCGCCCTTTTTCGATGACGATCTTCTCCACTTCCGTATTCGTGCGAATCTCGACGCCGAGTTCGCCCGCCAGACGCGTGAGCGCGGCGGGCAATTTGTACATTCCTCCACGTATGTACCATGCGCCGAGTCCCAGTTCGACATAGGGGATCAGTGCAAACGTCGCCGGCGTGCGATAAGGCGATGAACCATTATAGGTGGCGAAACGATTAAAGAGTTGGCGGAGGTACGGCGAGCGGAAATAGCGACGGACATGCGTGGCGAGCGTGCGCCAGGAAGAGATCACGGCGAGGTCGCGCGCATAGCGCGGGCGCAGCAACTGCGGAAGGTCGTTTAAGCTGTAAGCGAGAAAAGTGCGCTCGGCGACTTCGTATTTACGTCGCGCGTCGTCAAGGAATCGCCTGAAACCGGCGACATCCTCGGGAGCGATCTCACGAATCGCGTTTTCCGTCCTGCTTAAATCTGTGGAGATATCGAGCTGTGCGCCGTCGGGCCAGCGGTAACGGCAAATCGGATCGAGCGGCTGAATGTCGAGGTACCGGGCCGCGTCTCTTCCGGCGCTCCGGAACAAGTCTTCGACCGTATGGCGCATGGTCAGAAGCGAGGCCCCGGTATCGAACGAGTAACCGCCGCCCCTGTGGATATTCATTTTGCCGCCGGGCGTCGCATTCTTTTCGAGCACAGAGACGCGCACGCCGCGCTGCGCCAGGCGGATGGCCGCCGCCAGTCCGCCGAGTCCCGCACCAATCACGATAACGGATCGTCCACTCACCGTTTGTAATTATCAAGCTACGTTTCAGATTGAGAGCAGACGGCGCAATTCGGCGAGGCGCGCTTCGGGGGCGCCGTAGCGTGTGCGGTAATCGCGCATGGAACGCGTAATCACCTCAGCGGCCTCAGCGTGATCATAAACGGCCGCAATCTCGACACGGCGCGGCGCTTCACTAGGCAGTTGTTTATAAGTGAGGAAATAATGCTGGAGGCGATCAATGAGCCCTCCCGGGACTTCCGTGATGTCGTTGATCTGGCCGTAGGCGACGTCGGATTCGAGCACGGCGATGATCTTATCGTCAGCCTCGACGCCGTCAATCAACCGCAGACCCCCGATGGCTCTGGCGCGGATGAAGAAATTACCGTGCGCAAAAGCCTTCTCCGTCAGCACGCAGATATCGAGCGGGTCGCCATCGCCGCGTATGCTGCTGCTGGCGCCGGTGCGCATCTGACATAATTCGGCCACCGCATCGCCGCAGTAGGTCTGCGGGATAAAACCATAGAGCGTCGGGCAAAAGGAGGAATATCGCTGCGGGCGATCGAGCCGTAAATGCCCGGAGGTTTTGTCCAGCTCATATTTCACCGCGTCGGTCGGCACGATCTCGACATAGGCCCTGACGCTGCCGGCAGGATCGCCGTCGCCGGGTGAGACGCCGTGCCACGGATGTGCCTGGAAAAGAAGCGCAAGCAAGCTGTTTAGCGCCGCATCGTTATCTGCTGACATTTTTCCTGATCCTTCATGGAAAGGTTTCGTTGCGCGACCCGTGCCGGGCTATGCTAAAATTTGCCGCCTCGTCTGAATTTTCCAGCGTTCACACGGAACGCTCGCACGGCCACGCTCGTGGCGTGGGGCTTCGAGAGCGCGCTTTCCTCCAGAGACCTTTTCAGCATGTCTGCCACTACTACCACCGCACCGCACCGAGTATCCCCTGACGCCGGAGCCCATCCGTCAGTCGCGACTACTAATGCAGCCACTTCTTCCTGGCGCTGGATCATCAGCGCGCGGGACGACCTGCTGTGGTTTATCGGCTCGGTCGCTTCCAGCTACGCGCTCTTCGCCCTGTACGTCACCGGTCTGGTGCCGCTCATCCCGATGGTTCTGGCGTGGGCGATACTGATTGATGCGCCGCATGTCTTCGGCACCTTCTCGCGCACCTACTTCGATCGCGAAGAACGCCGCGCGCGCAAACGTCTGTTGCTCGGCTCCCTCCTGTTTTTCGTCGTCGGCCCCCTGATGGTTCTGCTCGGCGCCGGACTGCTCTTCTTTTTCCTCGCCGCGCTGTGGGCTTACTATCATCTCGTGAAGCAGCACTATGGCTTCATGGTGCTCTACAAAAAGAAGAACAACGATCTGGCGCCCGCTGACAACGCGCTTGATCGGGTGCTGCTGCTCCTCGCCTTCACGTATCCCTTCGTCGCTTTCGTCGCGCACGACGCGGAAGCGATGGAGCGTGTGCCTCCACAACTGGCAGGCGCCGCCGGTTATCTGGCGACGATTCTGCTTGTGGCGACGATCATCGCCGCGCTCGCCTGGGCTTTTCGCCAGGCGCAACGCGCCCTTCAGGGCCAGCCGCTGAACATTCCCAAGTACCTGCTGCTGGTGGCAGCGATTCCGATGCACTGGGTCGTGCTGCTGACGCCGATGCCGCACAAGCCGATCGCGATCGTCGCGATTCTGACAATTTATCACAACCTCCAGTATCATCGCTTGATCTGGTTTTATAACCGGAAGTATGCGATCGGTCCCGCAGGCCGCGACCGCTACGGTGCGGCGGAGCTGATCAGCCGACGACTGCTCTACTACGTCGCGTTCGGGATTCTTTTCGGCCTTTCCTATCAATTGCCGCGCCAGTACATCAATAACTCGAGCGGGAAAACATCCCTCTTCGCACAGACGATCTCGGCCTTCTTCTGGGGCTACGCCTTTATTCACTACTATCTTGATTCGAAAATCTGGCGCGTGCGCCGCGATCCCTCAGTCGGCAAGGCGCTGCAGATGGAATGATGGAGATTCAGACAGGTCTTGAATTGCTCCGTGCCGCAAAGACGCTCAGCAAAGCGCGAAGAGCCGCCGGATCAACTCCTCCGCGCGGCTCTTCTTGTTTGCGTATTTCGCCGACTAATTAATAGATATTGAGCATTATTGCTGTCTCTTGTTGGTATCGGCGACAGCCTTGAGCGCCTGGAAGGTCGGCGGCCAGAGGCCGACGAAGATGCCCGCCATCTTTTTGCCGGAAAGAAACAGCGCCACCGATGCTCCGATCGAGCCGAGCGTCAGGATGTGAAACAGGCTGATGCCTGTCGCCTCTTTGGTCGATACGTCCATGCTGCGCAGCATAGACTCGGCGACGTCGGTGCTTTCTCCATTCGTCGCGGTATTGTTCTGGCTGGTACGTGTTGCGGTTGCCGTCTGTGTCATCGTTTTTCTTCTCCTTATCGGTTCGTATTTACTAACCCCTGGTCCTCACGCGCGCCCCTTCAGGAAAGCGATTCCCCAAAGCACGGCGAGCGCCACACCGGCAATTATTAAGCCCCTTGCCGGTCCCCTTCTGTTTTCGAATTGCTGTTCGATAGGCTCTGCTCCCTCCTTGTTCATTGGCCTGTTCTCGCACCACTGGCGTGTGACATTGTGGCGATGCTCGAATAAACGCCGTAGTCGCGGAACGATCAGCAGCGGAGAGATGAGCCGGCCCGCCAGTCCGAGCGGTGGCTCGTAATTGATCTCATCGCGCAGGATCGCGCCCTCCGTATGCGGCTCGATCACGTGACGATGTCGCCAGCGGCGAAAGGGTCCGGAGACCTGCACGTCCTCAAACATATGCGGCGGGTCATACGCCGTGTGCTTCGCCACCCAGCGCACAGGAACGAAGCCGAGCAGGCGCGTCTCGACGATCGCCGTGGAGCCAACGCGCAGGTTCGGCGCCGGCCGCACGACACGCGCCGTCTCCCACGCGGGCGTCAGACGCCCGAGCGCGTCCGGCAATTCATGGAAAGCGAATACGCGCTCAGGCGTGGCCCTGATCAAACTCTCTTTAACGAACATCATGTAGTTTACTTTCACGCGTCTCTCAAAGCTGGTGCGATTCCGGCTGCAGCACAAGTTCGTTCAAGACGCCCTCTCCCATCTGTGCCGCCGCGAAAAGGACAGCGCGCGCCGCCGCTTCCACCGTCAACATGCGTTCGCGCTGCACGCGCATAGTGATCGAGTCCCAGAACGTTGAATTGACGCCGCCCAGATACAAGAGGCTGATCTGCACGCCCGCGCGCCTGTATTCGAGCGCGAGGGATTTCAACATTCCGACGAGCGCGTATTTTGAAGCGCAGTAAGCGGCCGCCTGCGCCATCGGGGCACGCCCCAGCACTCCCGGCAGGGCGATGATGCGTCCTCGTTTTTGTTTCTCCATCAGCGGCAACACCGCCTTGCAGACGTTGAAAGCGCCGCGTGCGTTCGTCTCCATCAAATGCGCAAAATCTTCTTCGGTCGTCTCAGCGAAAGGCTTCAACACGCCGACGCCCGCCGCATAAACGAGCGTGTCCACGCGCCCGCAACGAGCGTG
>JANOGZ010000917.1:0-5608 GCA_031406255.1 Pyrinomonadaceae bacterium
CAAGTTTATACAATATTTTTTGTCCAACAACAGAAACAAAAAGAAGTGCCAGCGCAAACGTCCCTTCTTTCTGCCGCGCAGATAGAAGATGGAATAGTCGCGATCGTCAACTCGGACCTCATTATGCTGTCCGAGATGAAACGGGAACTCGCTCCGGAGCGGGAACGGATTCAGAAAGAATACCAAGGCGACGACCTCGCGCGCCGGCTCAAGACGGCGGAGTATATGGCGCTGACCTCGATGATCGAGCGCAAGTTGCAACTCCAGGAAGCCAAGGTGCGAAACATCGTGGCGAAAGCGGCGATAACCGCACTCGATCGCCCGCCGGCGAAGCCTCGATTAGCGCTTCGGCTCGTCGCCACTTCGATGCCCTCCACGTCGCCACCGGACGCTTAAACGATCCGCCCGCGCAGACTGGCCAGGAGTTGGCGCGCTTCTTCCGCTGAAAGCGTTTCTACATCAACGCTGCGAAGCTCGTCAAGCAGGCTGTGATTGACCGCGTCGAAAAGCGTCGCCTGGGCGGCGAGGGCGCGGCGCGCGGCGCGTCCGGCGGCGCGTCCGAGCGACTCGTCATCACGGGCGGGCGGCGAGGGCGCGGCGCGGCCGAGTGTCTCTGCTCCGGCCCCACCTCCGGTTTCTTCAGCGAAAACATCGAGTTCATAGCGCTCAAGCCGCGCCAGCACATCGCGCGCGCGCGCGATCGCGAGGGGGGGCAGACCGGCGAGGCGCGCCACCTCGATGCCATATGATTTCGAAGCGCGCCCGCGTTCGAGACGATAGAGGAAAACCACTTCGCCTTCACGTTCGGCGACGCGAATCTGGTAGTTTTGCGCGCCGGGCAGCCTTTCGGCCAGCTCCGTCAATTCGTGATAGTGTGTCGCGAAGAGAGTGCGGGCGGCGTGCTCGGGTGAATCGTGCAAATATTCGGCGACGGCCCACGCGATCGACAGTCCATCGAAGGTCGCCGTACCCCGACCGATCTCATCGAGAATTACGAGTGAGCGCGGCGTCGCATTATGGAGGATCGCCGCCGTCTCTGTCATTTCGACCATAAACGTGGAGCGCCCGCGCGATAAATCATCAGAGGCTCCGACACGCGTCCAGACGCGATCCAGGACGGGGAGGCGCGCGCGTTCGGCGGGAACAAATGAACCCATCTGGGCGAGAATCGAGATCAGTGCCGTTTGTCTAAGCACGGTCGACTTGCCGCCCATGTTCGGACCGGTAATGATCAGCAGGCGATCGGTCGAATTATTCATGTAGAGATCATTCGGAATGAAGGGGGCATCGCTGAAAGCTTCGATCAGCGGGTGCCGGCCCTGTGCGATCTCCAACTCATCGCCATCATGCAAGGTGGGGCGCACCCACCGGCGACGCACGGCTGTCGCGGCCAGACCGCAGAGCGTATCAAGCATCGCGATGGCGCGGGCGGTCGCTTGAAGTCGTTTGGTTTCGGCGGCGATGCCGAGGCGTAACTCGGCGAAGAGGCTCGTCTCTAAATGTGTGATCCGCTCTTCCGCGCCGAGGACCCGCCCCTCCCAATCCTTGAGCTCGGGAGTGGTGAAACGCTCTGCGTTGGTGAGGGTCTGGCGTCGCTCATAGTCGCCCGGTACGCGACCGGCGCTCGCCTTCGACACCTCGATGAAGTAGCCGAAGACGTTATTGAAGCGCACGCGCAGGGAAGAGATGCCGGAGCGTGTCCGCTCGCGCGCTTCGATCGCGGCGATGATCTGCTTCGCATCGCGACTGATGGCGCGCAGTTCGTCCAGTTCAGACGAATAGCCCTCACGGATGATTCCCCCCTCGGAAGCGTTGACGGGCGGGTCATCGCTGAGGGCCTGCGCGAGCAGGTCGCGCACCTCCGGTAGTTCGTCTATATTTTCAGACAGCACCTGCAGAAGCGACGCCTCCGCGTCCGATAACGCCTGACGAATCGTGGGAACCTGCTCGAGCGAGCGGCGCAGGGCCGCCATATCGCGCGGCGTGACGGTGCCCATATTGATGCGTCCGATCAAGCGTTCGAGATCGGCGACCTCAGAGAGAAGCGCCTGTAGTTTATCGCGTCGAATTTGCGAGCGATAAAATTCTTCGACCGCCGCGAGGCGGGCTTCGATCTCACTGCGGCGCATGGAGGGTCGCAAAAGCCATGTGCGCAGGAGCCTGGCGCCCATGCCCGTCACCGTCTGATCGATGACGCCGAGCAGCGAGTGGTTACGGCCCGCCCCCGTTTGCGCTTCCGTTAGTTCCAGATTACGCACCGTCACGGCGTCGAGCACGAGATAATCATGCGCTTCGAAATAGCTGATATCGGTGACATGGGCGGCCGAAGCGCGCTGTGTTTCGCGCGCGTAGCGCAGGCATGCCCCGGCGGCGCTGACGGCATCTGTTTTCTGATTGAGACCGTAGCCTTCGAGGGAACGGACGCCGAACTGTTCCAGGAGCAGCGACGCACAGCTGATGGGTTCCCACAACCAGTCGTCGAGCGGGGTCAGCGTCACCATATTATTGCCGAAGGTGGCGAGATTTGCCGGTGAGATGCGCGCCACCGCCCGCGACTCCTCCGCCCCACTCTGCGGTAATGGAAGCGGCGCGGTATGGGTTTCCGATCTGGCGTAAGCGTCTTTGATGAGCGGCGCCAGCGATGCGGGGAAGAGCAGCTCGCGCGGCGCGTAGGATTCGATATCGGCGCGGATGTGCGCCCACGCGGCCGGGCCCGCGACTTCCGTGGCGCGGAATTCTCCGGTGGAGAGGTCGAGGAATGCCGCGCCGAAGTTGTCGCCCGCGCCGCAGACGGCGGCCAGGAAAACGGTCTCACGCGCCTCGACGAGTTGCGGATCAATGGTGGTGCCCGGCGTGATCACCCGGACCACTTCGCGGCGCACCAGCTTTTTTGTTTTTGAGGGGTCTTCAGTTTGCTCGCAGATCGCGACGCGATAACCTTTACGGATCAGTCGCGCAATATACCCGGCCGCCGCATGATGCGGCACGCCACACATCGGGATCACCGCGCCGCGCTCTTTGTGGCGCGCCGTGAGCGTGATTTCGAGCTCGCGGGCGCCCGTCACCGCGTCATCATAGAAAAGCTCGTAAAAATCTCCCAGGCGAAAAAACAGGAGGGTGCCCGGATGCTGCTGCTTCAGTTCCTGATATTGACGCAGCATCGGCGTGAGGGGGGTGGAAGTAGTGGTCATCGTCTCTATTGTTTGATGAGGATCGATATCTCAATATCACAAGCGCCAGGGACGCTGTTAATTCGACCGCTGGCCTTTGAAACAGACCGTCTGACGCGGCGCCAGCAGCGGCGAATATTTCGTCCGGACATCTGTTGAAAACTTATCACAGGTGAATCTGAAAGGCACGACAGCAGAACATCTTTTATATCCCTGGAAAGATGTTTTAGAATCCCGGCGCAAGTTTTATCGATCGGGGTCGAAGTGCGCGGTGTGTGAAGGAATCGCCGGAAGCATCGTGGAGGCGACATTCTGGTCGGCCGCGGAGAGGAGTTTAGTGATGAAATACATTCGTAACTCAATGGTGTCTTTAATATCCATCGCGCTGGTGTGCGTGCTGCACCCGGTCGCCGGCGCGCGTCCGATACAGAAAAGGGCGGCGACGGATCGCAGGGCCAATAAAGCACGGCACAAAAGCTTTGTGATCGACGAATCGAAGCTGATCGATCTGACATACGACTTCGATCAGACGACCATCTACTGGCCGACCGCGAAACCCTTTCGCTGGGAGAAGGATGCCTGGGGAGAGACCGCCGCCGGTTACTGGTATGCTTCAGCCACATACGCCGCGAGCGAGCACGGCGGGACGCACTTTGACAGCCCGATCCATTTCAGCGAAGGAAAAGCGACGACCGACGAGATTCCCGTGACGCGCCTGTGTGGCCCAGCCGTGGTCATTGACATCGCGCGGGCGTGTGCGACGAATCGGGATTACCGGTTAAGCGTCGCAGACATCAGAAAGTGGGAGCACCGGAACGGGCGCATCCCGGCCGGCGCGATCGTGCTGGTGCGCACCGGGTGGGGAAAGTTCTGGCCCGATCGTAAAAGCTACCTCGGCAGCGATGCGCCGAACGATGCCACGAACCTGCATTTCCCAGGCATCTCGCGGGAGGCGGCGGAATTTCTCGTCGCCAGACGCCGCCTCGACGGCATCGGCATTGATACGGCGAGTCTCGATCACGGGCCGTCGAAGGATTTCATCGCCCACCGAATCCTTAACGGCGCGAACCTCTATGGTCTCGAAAACGTCGCCAATCTTGATAAAGTGCCGGAGCGGGGAGCGACCCTGATCGCGCTGCCGATGAAGATCAAGGGCGGGACGGGCGGCCCGGCGCGGATTATCGCGATTCTTCCATGATTTTGCATCGCACACGCGACTGAAATATTTCTGCACGGGAGCGGCGCTGGCGGCGAGCGGCGCGGAGGCTTTGCTAACAAGCGTCATTGAGCGGGCGCGGAGAAAATCTGATGGTAACGACCCTCGGCTTGCAACTAATCACGCTGTTCGTCCTCGCGCTTCCGATCGCGTGCGTCGCCTGGACGATCACGCATGAAGACATTTTCAGTGAGCCGCGCGATCACTGCATCGAGCGCAGCAAAAGCTGTCAGCGGTGGTACCAGCGCAAGTTTTACTATCTCTTCACCTGCGAATACTGCTTCAGCCACTACGTGACGATTTTTTTCCTGTTCATCACCGGCTTCAAATTGCTTTACGAAGACTGGCGTGGTTATTTGATCGGCGGGTTTGCGCTGGTCTGGGTGGCGAACCAGTATATGAGTCTGTATAACCGGCTTCGTCTGGATATCAAAAGCGAGCGGATCGAATCCGAGATCAAAGAGCGGATCGCGAAGCGGGGGAAATTCTGATCGGAGGCGCTCAACGGATCTGTTGCAGATCCCGTTCGCTGCTGATCTTCCAGCCGCTGTCCGTCTTCTGCCAGCCGAGTTCCTGAATAACCTCACCGCTGCGGCGGCGCCCTCCGCCTTCGATGACATACTTCTTGCGAAAGCGCATCGTCGCGGTGCGCCCATCCGCGCCGAGATTGATCACCGGCTCCAGGACGACCACCGTAACGGCGCTCGCCTGCGCGGCGAGCGCCGCCTTTTCGTTGCGCACAGTGGAGCGCGGGGTATTACGGGTCAGGTAAAAGGCGGCGAGGGTCGGCATGTAAAATTCCATCTGCGCATTTAGATCGCGCGCGTTGGTAGCGGCGATCCATTCATCGAGACCCGCCCGCAGGGCGCGCCGCTCAGCGTCCGACGCTTGTGCGGGAGCGGCCTCGCCCGCGGGCTGCGGTGGCGTCTCTTTCGTGGACGCCGCGATACCGGGCGCGGGCGCGGCGGTCGCCGCCGGAGACGCGGTTGAAATAACGGGTGCTTCAGTCGAAGAGGAGGGTGCGGTGGTGGCGCGCTGCCGGGCGAGCCATAAGAGACCGATACCGGCGACGAGGGCGACGCCGATACCCGCATAAAGGAGGAGGGATAAAACAGGGCGAGAAACTGGGCGATGCGTCGCGCTGTCGGCGATTTGAGTAGGCACGGCAGCGCTTCTATCGTCAGACGTGACGACGTTTAAGCCGTCAGGCGGAGGCTGCGCT
>JANOGZ010000941.1:0-1314 GCA_031406255.1 Pyrinomonadaceae bacterium
GAGATGTCACGCGGCGAAAAATAGGGTGTCAGCGATCAGCCATCAGTGGTCAGTGGTCAGCCGGTCATGTGTGGTGTCGATCTCGCATGGCGCGCGCTTCTTTATCTTAGCTGAAAGCTGATAGCTGACTGCTGATCAGGCGCACGATCCGTCAGAACGCCGAAAATCTTGATAGCGGTTTGCACTTGTGTGTGACCGCAGATATGAGCATCGCGCGTGCGCCCACACTCATTCGCAAATCGCTATAGTGTCTTGACTTATCAACTTCACTGGCATATAACGCCCGGCATGATCTATTAAATCTTCGAAGTCGGGCGAGGTGTTCCTCGATGCTATCACTGGGCGGCCCACTGGACAGAATTCTGGATGAAGCCATCAGGGCGGGAGACATGGAGACGGCCATCGGTCTCTACGGCCAGGGCGTCTCACGAGTTGACCTTGATGTGCTGCGCTCGCTGAGCGCCGGAGAATTGCATGAACTGACGGAGTTGAGGGGGGGGTCGGCTCCGATGGGCACCGCGAGTGGCGCGGTTTTTTAAATTCCGTTTTCGATTCCTACTAATTTCTGCTGCCCGCAGCAGGGAAACAGCGCGGCTTTTGCATGGCCTCGTCGGGCACTAAGTGTCTTCAGAAGGGGCCGTGCTGATCCGTTTCACACGCGGTTTTTCGCGGCAGATGATTCTGGCGAGCTAACCGGAATACACAATGCAGCGAAAGATAAGCGAGGCGCTATGACGCAGCCCGCGCTCAGCAGCAGCCGCAATGTCCGGGGCGCAACGGGTCCCGGCAGACTGGCCGGGCGTCTGGCTGAAGCGACCGTTTCGCTGCATCAGGTGTCGATGGTCAAATGTCTTTCTTACCTGAAAGATCGCGCCTCTTATGCTGCCTACCTGACGCAAACCTACCACTACGTTGTGGCGAGCGTTCCCCTGATGGAACTGGCGCGCGACACCGCGTTCGCGCGCGACAATGAATTCTTCAAACGCTATCTAACCCGTCATATCGAAGAAGAGAGCGGCCATGACAAGTGGTTGCTACGGGACCTGGCGGCGCTCGGCGTCGAAGCGGAAAATGTGACGGAGGGCCTTCCTCTGGCGGAAGTCTCGCAGTTGGCCGGGGCCCAGTATTACACGATTCTTCACCTGCATCCGGTCGGCATACTCGGCTACATTTACGCGCTGGAATCGGCCCCGCCCAATCCCGACTTCATCGCGCGCCTCGCCACGCAATGTGATCTTCCCGGCGATGCGCTCTTCACACTGCGCGAGCACGGCGCAAGCGACACCTCCCACACCGATGCGCTCGTCTCCGTGC
>JANOGZ010000958.1:0-2642 GCA_031406255.1 Pyrinomonadaceae bacterium
GGAGATTCACCGGTCACGCTTCGTCACTGACGAGGTGACCGCGCCCACGCACTGGAAGAAGTCCATCGTCATTAACGCCATCGGCGCGGTCGCCACGTTCGTCGTGCTGTGCGTCTTCATCATCACCAAGTTCATCCACGGGGCGTGGATCGTCG
Organism: Pyrinomonadaceae bacterium; assembly: GCA_031406255.1. GTDB lineage: Bacteria > Acidobacteriota > Blastocatellia > Pyrinomonadales > Pyrinomonadaceae > JANOGZ01. The sequence continues at coordinate 156 of JANOGZ010000958.1, forward strand.
TCGTGGTGATCCCCTTACTCGTGCTGATGTTCCGCGCCATTCACAAGCACTACGTTGGAGTGGCGAAACAACTCTCGACCGAAGGGCTCGAGCCATTAAGCCCGATCAAGCACACTGTCATCGTCCCCATCTCCGGCATCCATCGCGGCGTCATCTCCGCCCTGCAGTATGCTAAATCGATCTCGTCGGGCAACGTACAGGCCGTATACGTGGACTTCGAGGAAGAGGCGACGGCCAAGCTGCGCGAGAAATGGGAACAATGGGGGGCGGGCGTGCAACTGGTGGTACTCCCGTCACCGTACCGCGAACTGACACGCACCCTGCTGCGCTACATCAACAGGCTCGAGCGGCAGCGTGACAACGACATGATCACGGTCGTGCTTCCCGAATTTATCCCGGCCAAGTGGTGGCAGCACCTCCTGCACAACCAGAGCTCGCTGCTCCTGAAAGGGGCGCTCCTCTTCAAGGAGGACGTTATCGTGACGAGCGTGCCTTACCACCTCAAACACTGAGTGGCATCCCGGAATGTTGGTCAGTACCGCCCTCGGGTAGCGGGCGGGTAGTCGCCGCAGTACCCGCACGCTCCCGCGGGCGGTACTGACTTGATGCTCTGCGCCCGGTGACGGCATCCAATCGCAAACGGCTGAGTATGCTATATTCAAACAAAAAGGCCTTTTTGTTTGAATATAGGTGGGGAAGTTCGGGCCACTCATCCCGGAGTCTAATCGGTCAGTTGGAGAGGACGTGCAACCACGATGGTGCTTAACAACGGCGACTCCCGCATGCCGGTGACTGCAAGCGTCCGCGCGCTTTACTAAACGCGCCTCATCTCGATTCGTCGGACTATGTTCAGCTCACGCGCATGCCTGTTAGCGACGGTGATTGCAGGGCAGGGCCTCTTGCTGGCCGGGTGTCTGGATAATTCGCGGATCAAATTTCATCCGGATACCGCGCGGCGGGAGTTGATCTTACGCGGGCATCTTTTCAAAGAGGATATTTTCGTTGAGCGCGCCGCTGAGGCGGATATGATGGCGGTGCGATTGTTTCTGGCAGCCGGGATGAGTCCGAATGTACAGGACAGGCATTCCGGCGAAACGCCGCTGATGGCGGCGGCGAGCCGTGGGCACGCCAGAATTGTCAGGGTGTTGCTTGAAAAGGGCGCGGATGCGGGCGTCACAGACAAGAACAGCCGAACAATTCTGATGGCGGCCGTGCGCGCGGGCGACGCGGAAACAGTCAGAGAATTGATGGCGCGCGGCGCGGATGTCAATGCGCGCCGCGCGGATGGCGCGACGGCGTTGATGTATGCGGTCTGGAATGGAGACCCGAAAATAGCCGAGCTGCTGCTCGATGGCGGCGCGGATGTAAATGCCGGCGACCGCGATATCGGCACGGCGCTGGTATGGGCCGCCTTTTACGAACGCGCGGAGCTCGCGCGCGTTTTACTGGAGCGCGGCGCCGACCCGGACGTGAAGAACGAGCAGGGCGGAACGGCGCTGATGGTCACCGCCGCGAAGGGCAACGCGCCGATCGTGCAGCTCCTGCTCGAACACGGCGCGGATGCGACCGCCCGGGATAATGCCGGCAAGAGCGCTCTCCAGTGGGCGACGGCGAGCGGCCGTACGAGTGTGGCACGGCTGCTTGAAGAGTGGAATAAAAAAGAGAGGCGCACGCGCGCAAGATAGAAATGGAATCAGAGAGACAAACTCGCGCGCATCGCATTGACCCGAAGCTCAATGCTTCACAATGGAAAGTTGCGCCATACGAAGAGGCCAAGCCTCTAAGCGGGGCGCACGGACACCGATGATAAGAGACTTGCTTATCGCGCGTCCGCGGCATGCCGTTGTCAGACGCGGGTTTGCGATTACACCCGAAACCAAGCCTTGATGCCCGCTTCGCAACTCTACAGCGTAGTCTCCGCCAGATTCGACTTGTATTTAGAGTTCGTCTTCCTGTCGGTCATCTCAATGTAGATCCAGCTGGTCGGGAGGGTATCTCTTTCCAGCGCAAACCATATTTGGCCGAGCCCGTCGCGGCTTCCGAGAGCGCAAAACCCATTGAGCCGTTTCCCGCTCTGCTCGTAAAGGTCAACCCAGGTGCGTGAGGCTTTCGTGTTTCGTCCGCAGGGCGGCAACTCCGGCGCAGCGGCGAAAAGCTCATTCGGATAATCCGCCAGGTTGTGCACCGCGTAGTTGTATCGAGTCCACTGCTTGCCGTTGGCTTCAACCGCTTCCGTCCCAATGAGCGCGAGCACGGGAATAGGCAGCGAAGGAGCCGCAGTTGGAACGCCACTCCCCCCTTGTGAAAACGCTGTCGCCGGGAAGATTAGCACCCAAAGACAGATTGCAATGCATATAAGTTTCACGTCGCTCTCCTTTCAAGATGGCGCTTAACGACCAAGCCTAACTCTTGATCAAGCTGCAATTCTGGGCGACGATCGGACGTCCCCGCAGGGGGGGGTACCGTGAAGGCGAAGGAGGGCGAATT
>JANOGZ010000991.1:0-4367 GCA_031406255.1 Pyrinomonadaceae bacterium
CACGCTCGCCGGTCACAACGGGTGGGTCCTGATCGTCGCCTTCAGCCCCGACGGTCGGTGGCTCGCCTCGGGGAGTCTGGATAAAACGGTCAGGCTGTGGGAGAGCGCGACGGGGCGTGAGCGACACACGTTAACAGCGCACACTGATAGGATCGCTTCGGTCGCCTTCAGCCCCGACAGCGGATGGCTGGCTTCCGGGAGTAACGACACCACCATCAATCTCTGGAAGGCAGATACCGGACGAAAGATAAATACCCTGACGGGCCACGTCGGTAAAGTCCTTAGCGTTGCCTTCACTCCTGACGGGCGGCGGTTGATCTCGGCGAGCGCCGACAAGACGGTTAAGCTCTGGGATATTGCGGCGGGGCGGGAACTCCACTCGCTGACCGATCGTACCGAGCTGGAGTTTGAATCCATCGCTTGCAGCCCTGACGGCAGGCGAGTCGCTTCGAGCACCGGAGATAAGAGCGTCGAGATTCGGGAAGTCGCCACATGGCGAAAACTTCAAACTCTCGACAGCCGGACGAGCGGTGTTTATGCCACCTCGTTTAGCCCCGACAATCGTTGGTTCGCTTCCGGAAACAAAGACAACACCATCAAGATCTGGGAAGCGGCGACCGGCCGCGAGTTGCACACGCTGAAGGGCCATACCAGCTGGGTGACGACCATTTCGTTCAGCCCGGACAATCGCCGGCTGGCCTCGGGAAGCATGGATGGCACCGTCAGGCTCTGGGATTTCGCCGCCGGCGTCGAGGCGCGGAGTTTCACCGGCCACACCGACAACGTTTACGCGATCGCCTTTAGCCCCGATGGTCAGTGGCTTGCTTCGGCGAGCATGGATAAGACGGTTAAGCTGTGGGACGTTTCGGCGGGTCGCGGGCCGGAGCGCACGCTCGCGGGTCACGCCGGCGAAGTCGCCTGCGTCGCCTTTAGCCCTGACGGGCAGTGGCTTGCTTCCGGTGGCGGAGACAAAACCATCAAAGTGTGGGATGTCGCCTCGGGTCGAGTGGTGCAGACGCTGGCTCAGCATTCCGGCGTTGTTTATGGGATCGCCTTTAGTCCGGACGGTAAGTGGCTCGCCTCGGGGAGCGCTGATCGGACGATCAAGCTGTGGGACGTCGCGACGGGGCGCGACGTGCGTACGCTCACCGGCCATACCGGTAATGTCAATGCCGTCTCGATCAGTCCTGATGGTCAGTGGCTGGCCTCGGCGGGTAATGATCGAACGGTGCATTTATGGAATGTCGCGACGGGGCGCGACGTGCGCACGCTCATCGGCCATAGTGATAATGTTAATACCCTCGCCTTCAACGCGAGCGGACGATGGCTCGCTTCCGGGAGCGAGGATGGCAGCACGCGCCTGTGGAATATAGAGACGGGCGATTTGATCGCCACGCTCGCGTCTCTCAGCGGAAGCGACGACTGGCTGGTCGTCACTCCCGACGGATTATTCGACGGCTCGCCCGCCGCCTGGAATCAGATCCTCTGGCGGTTTTCGCAAGACACCTTCAAGGTCGCGCCCGTCGAGGCGTTCTTCAGTGAATTCTTTTACCCGGGCCTGCTGGCCGATATTTTAGGGGGAAAGAGACCACGGGCGACGCAGGACATTTCGCGGCGCGATCGCCGTCAACCGCAGGTGAAGCTGACGCTGGCTAATGAGGGGGCTTCTGCCGGGAACATGACGACACGCCGCGTAAAGGTGAAGATCGAAGTGGCCGAAGCGCCCGCCGGCGAGGGACGCGCGGCGGGGAGCGGCGCGCGCGATGTGCGCCTCTTCCGTAATGGCACACTCGTGCAGGCATGGCGCGGTGATGTGTTGCGGGATAACACGGGCAGGGTTGTGATCGAAACGACGCTGCCGGTTGTTTCCGGCGCGAACGAATTGACGGCCTACGCTTTCAACTCTGACAACGTCAAAAGCTCTGATGCGAGATTGATTCTCGGCGGAGCCGAGAGCTTAAAGCGGGCGGGCACCGCTTACATTCTCGCCGTCGGCGTCAACCAGTACGAGAATCCGGAGTTCAATTTGAGATATGCGGTCGCCGACGCCCGGGTATTTGCCGAGGAGGTCCGACACCAGCAGGCGAAGCTGAGCGCCTTCGCCCACATTGAGGTTATCCCATTGCTCGACAGGGAGGCGACGAAAGCCAACATCATTGACGCGCTCAGACGGCTCGCGGGAACCGCGCCGAAGGGGCCGGCGTCGCCGGGAACCGCACCGGTCCTGGAGAAGATAACTCCGGTCCAGCCGGAAGACGCCGTGGTGATCTACTTTGCCGGGCATGGTCTGGCGCAGCAACAGCGCTTCTACCTGATCCCGCATGACCTCGGCTATCACGGCCAGCGCGCGCGGATGGACGAAGAGGGATTAAAGACGATGCTCGCGCACAGCATCTCGGATCGTGAGCTGGAACAGTCCCTTGAAGGTCTCGATGCCGGTACGCTGCTGCTGGTGGTCGACGCCTGTAACAGTGGTCAGGCGCTCGAAGCTGAAGAGAAGCGGCGCGGGCCGATGAACTCGAAGGGATTGGCGCAACTCGCCTACGAGAAGGGGATGTATCTTCTCACTGCCGCACAAAGCTATCAGGCCGCGCTCGAAGTAGCGGAACTCGGGCACGGGCTTTTGACCTATGCGCTGATCGAGCAGGGTCTGAAGCAGGGCGCGGCGGACTTTGAGCCGAAGGACAGCCAAGTGCGTCTGCGAGAGTGGCTCGATTATGCGACAGCCCGAGTGCCGGCGATGCAGGTCGAGAAGATGAAGCTCAAACGCGGTCTGGGAATCGAGCTCGCTTTTGTGGAGGGGGAAGAAAAAGAAGGAAATCTGGAGAAGCGGAGTCTCCAGCGGCCGCGCGTGTTTTATCGTCGTGAGGTGGAAGCGCGAGATTTAATCGTGACGCAGCTGGAATCATCCAACTCCGGGAAGTAGCCGGACGGCCGGACGATCCGGCTTACCCATTCGTAAAATATCCAGATATAAACCGACCGCCGCGCCTCCACGTTTGAGTATTTCTGTCGCCTCTATTCCGTGTAGATGTCGCCTAACCGTGGAGGCGCGGCGGACACTACCGGAGACGATCGCGCCGGGTGCTTCTACTACTGCCCATCGCCGACGAGGATAAAGGGAGCCCAGAAGAAAGGCGCATTGTAGCGTTTGCTCTCGATCATGCTCTGCTGGGCCGCCCGCAGGGACGCGCTGGGCGATGCGCCCTCCTTCGCCAGCAGGCGTGTGTAGAAGTCCGTCATTAAAAGAGCCGTCGAACGATCCGAGACCGACCACAGGCTGACGCCCACCGTCGGCGCTCCGGCATACATAAAGGCGCGCGTCAACCCGATCACGCCTTCGCCCCGCTTCTCTTTGCCGAGGCCGGTCTCGCAGGCCGAGAGCATCACCAGCGGCCGGCTCAGACGAAGATTGAAGACCTCGTCTGTGCGGAGGAAGCCGTCTTCCTGCTGGTTACCGACGAGCGAGAGGGCGAGCCCGGTGAACTGCGGATGCTCCGCGTTCAGAAGGCCATGCGTCGCGAAATGCAGGACTCGATACTGCTTCAGATCGCGCTTGTCGACGTTCATTTCGTTGGCATCGAGATCGAGCCACACCTCGGCCTTGCCGCCCGCCGCGCGCGTCAATTGGGCGATCTGTTCGGCTTCGCTACGCGTCCCGCGCAAGCGTGCGAGCTTCAAGCCGGCGGAAGCTTCCCCGGCCACGGCGGAGATGGCGTTGCCGAGCGAAAGGCCGCGCGTCGCGGCCCCGGCCGCCGCGCCTGCTGTCGCTGTCTTGGCGCGCGGGTCGTTGGCGTCGAAGATCGGGTCGGCGACGAGCAGTATGTTATCCGCCGCCGTCGTCGCGCGTGCATTGGCGCCCTGCTGCCTGAGCGCGGCGACGACCGAAGCCGATGGCGCATAAACCATCTCATTCGTCTTGACGAGGTATGGCAGGGTGGCGTAATCCGTGGCGTTTTCACTCGTCGACACGAGCGCTTCGAAGGGAATGTAATTGAGCGCGCCGTCGGCGACGATCAGTAGACGCTTCTGCGCGATCACGGAAGCGGCCGGCTCTACCACTGTTTTGTAGAGCGCATAGGCCGCCACGGCGTAAGCGGTCGCCTTTGCGCGGGCCGCGACATCGCTCTCCTGTCCGAGGCCGCGCTGCGGCTGATCACCGAGGGCGCCTTCAATGCCGACGATCGAACGGTTGAGACCGGAAGGAATTAGTTGCGCCCGCAGTTGCATCGCCTGTTGCTCAAGCGCGGCGCGCGCGGGTGTGGGCGTTGAACGCCGCGGACGGCTGCTTACTGGAAGAGTGCGAGCAGGGTCTGCGGCCGCTGGTTGGCGATGCTGAGCGCACTGATGCCGAGCTGCTGCTTGAC
>JANOGZ010001014.1:0-3459 GCA_031406255.1 Pyrinomonadaceae bacterium
GAATTCTCCGGCTTCGATCGCTATGACGTGGCCGATGAAGTGCCTGCTACCGCGGGGGCCGATGGCGAGATGGCAGATGAGCTCGATACGGCCTTCGCTGGCATCTCGCTGGAGACGCCGGCAAACGCTGCCCCTGAGGAGGCTTCAACCCCGGCTTTTGCTTCTTCTCCGCCGCCCGCCGAAACGTCCCCGGCTTCTTCCGCGCCCCCGCCGCCGGCGCTTGATCCGGGCCTGGCCGCGATCTTCGACGAATTTCGCACCGCGGTTGAAGATGAGGAATCGGATACGGAAGGGGATTACGAGACGCATTACAACCTCGGTCTCGCCTACAAGGAGATGGAACTCCTTGATGAGGCGATCGAGGAGTTTCAACAGGCGATCGGGATGGTCACGCCGCAAGACGGGACGCCGCGCTACCTTCAGTGCTGCAATCTGCTGGGCCATTGTTTTGCGATGAAAGCGATGCCGCAGGCCGCGGCGCTGTGGTTCAAGAAAGGGCTCGACGCTCCAGGGCAGACCGAAGATGAATACCAGGCGCTGCGCTACGAGCTCGGCAATGCCTACGAGCAGATGGGTGATCTCTCTCGCGCCATCGAAGTCTTCACTGAAGTTTATGGAATCGACGTCTCTTATCGCGGCGTCTCTGATAAGCTTCGCGATCTGCAGGAAGCACAACGCGCCGCCAAGTAAGAAATATGATGTCGAAGCTGACCGTCATCTTTTACATTGTCCTGTGTCTTGAGGCCGGCCTTGTGCTCACGGTGCTGCCGTGGGTGCAGCCCTTCGGGTTGGGCGACTGGGGAGATAATTACTTTCTGATGTACGCCGCGCAGAAGATCGGTTTGCAGGGTTTGCAGCACGCCGTCGCCTCCGGCTGGGTGCGCGGTGCCGTGACGGGCCTCGGGCTCCTCAACCTGGCGATGGCCTTCTGGGAGATGGCGCACTTTCGTCAAACCGTTCGCGCCCTGCAGACACAGGAGGGCGCTTCCGCACCATCTTCAGATAATATTCTTCCCGTCAATGCCGCACGAACTCCGGAGACCGCTGACGTATCTGATCACCGGCGGCGAGACGACGCGCGAAACCACACCGGCGAGTGAAGAGTTTCGCGCGCTCGTCGCGCTTGTCGAGCGCGCCGTCGCCGCACGCATCCCGCTTGTTCAGCTCAGAGAAAAGAATCTGCGTGCGCGCACGCTCTACGAGCTGGCCGCGCGCTGCGCTCGCGTCACCGGCGGGAGCGCGACCCGCCTGCTCGTCAATGACCGCGCCGACATCGCCCGCGCGGCGAAAGCCGACGGCGTGCAGCTCACGGCACAATCACTCACAGCGCCGGTCGTGCGCCGCTCTTTCGGCGACGATTTCCTGATCGGCGTCTCCGCTCATTCACTCGACGAAGCGCGCGACGCGCGCGCGGGCGGCGCGGATTTCGCCGTCTTCGGTCCCGTCTTCGACACGCCTTCAAAACAGCGCTACGGGCCCCCCGTCGGCCTCGAACGCCTGCGTGAAGCCGTCGGCGCGCTCGCTCCCTTCCCGCTCGTCGCCATCGGCGGCATCACCACCCTCGATCATGCGCGTGATGCGCTCGAGCGCGCGGGCGCGGCCGGCATCGCCGCGATTCGTCTGTTTGGTGACGCGCCGGCGAGACTTCACGAAATCGTCCGTGCCATCGAAAACGAGTCGCGCGACGAATGATGCGGTAATCTTTTAATCTTACCGAGTAGCTGGAACACTCCGTTTAACCAAGCTGCTCAGGTACTTCTCCGCTTCCTCTAATGCCGTATCACGCTGGTAGTGGAGATCGGCCAGCGTGAGCGGGATCAATTTGTCCGGAACAACACCCTGGCCTTCGAGTGTGCGGCCACGCGATGTGACGAATCCGAGTTCGCTGATTGCAAACTCGCCGCCGCCCTTTAATTCTCTGTAATTCAATATGCCGAGCACGCAGCCACACGATTGTGTGCCGATGATCCGCGCGCGGTCATGTTCCTGCATCGCGCTGGCAAACAATTCAGAGGTGCTCCCGGTCGCTTCGTTGACCAGGACGACAACGGGATGCGAGTAAATCTGGCCGCCCCGGCGACCCGCTTTAAACTCCTTTGGCAGGCTGATAAGGCCGAAGAGTGCGGAAGGTGGCTTGCCTGTTCTGGTGACAATGCGCGCGATGGGAACTTTGTCATTGAAGAAGTAGCTGGCGATTCGTAGTCCTTCTTCGCCATCGCCACCGCCGTTGCCGCGCAGGTCAAGGATCAATCCCGGTGCATCTTTGAACTTTTCCAGCGCCTCCTTGAGTTGTCTGGCGGCTGGCGAACGGAAACGATCGAACCTGATGTAAGCATGGCCGGACGGAAGAAGACGCGCGGTGAATTGCGGTCCGGCCGGGGTCGTGCGGCGCATCAACGTAACTTCAAGCGGCGTTCCGTCGGCGCGGGTGAGACCAAGCCGGAGCGGGGTGCCGGGCTCGCCCGCGACGAGCCTTGAATAAGAAAGGAGGCGCGTCGCGCGTTCGGATGACGATGTCCCGACTTCCCGGCGCGCCACCGCGATAGCTTCGGCGATGGGTTGGCCACCCACCGTCCGCACAGCCATTCCCGGCACAACTCCGGCGCGCGCCGCCTCCGAGTCGGATGTCACGCTGAGTATGACCGGGGTTCCTTCGACTTCATAAATGCGGACTCCCGCGCTCGTCGCCAGTCGCTTTTTGCGCTCCTGACGTTGTCGCGGAGAACGCACTCGAGTATGCGCATCGCGTAACTCTCCCGCCATTTGATTCAGGAGCGAGTAAAATTCCGCATCGTTCGCGACCGCATCAACGCGCGGGCGGTAGCGTTGGCGAACGGCATTCCAGTCGACGCCGTTGAAAGATGGTTCATAGTATTTTTCACCGATCGTTTTCCAGACTTCCTCAAAAACTTCAATCCGCTCTTTAGTAGATAATGAATCGGATGGAGGACCCGGCTTCACGACTCTGTCTGAGCGGTTATCAGTACCTTGAGCTTTGGCAGCAAATCCGTCGGGAGATACTGGCGAGAGGCTGAACAGGGCGATTGCTGCTAAAGAGATTCGCAGCGAGGAGGCGAATGATTTGAACATATTCTTTACCTTCTGACTCGGTGATGGGCGTGAGCGCGCCTATCACCACCGTGAGAGCTCCATATTTACCGTTCGCTAACTACAGTAGCACGGGGTGAATAGTTTAGGCATTTCGTTGTCGGCCCGTTTAGCAGTAGAATCGGAACCGGATATCTTTCGGAGTATGTGCGATGAGCGAGATCAACGAGCAGGCGCGGGAAGAGGCGGAAGCCGCGCGACACCAGCAGCAGCGGCGGGCGGAGAATGCCTCCGACCGTGAGCAGCCCAGCCACTACGAAGCGCGTAAGGAAGACCTCCTGACCGAGGGTGAGTTGCTCCAGTTGCGTGGCGAAGAAGCGACCGCTTCCGCAAACGTGGATTCGACAGACG
>JANOGZ010001025.1:0-2544 GCA_031406255.1 Pyrinomonadaceae bacterium
TCACCCGACAACCATTTTGCACGCGCCCGCGGTGACACGGCGTACAGCACGTAGTTGTCGTTCGTCGCACTGGACACATCGCCCTGTTCATCCACCTGCTTTTGCGTTTTGGCGATGCCTTCCAGATGGGCGCGCAGCCACACGCTCTCGGAGGCTCTGAGCGATTCCTTTTCGCCGACGGCGCATTGCAGGTATTGGTCGCGGTTGGAGGTGATCTCTTCCCAGTGGCCAGCTTATCGTTTAATCCACAATAAGGACTGTGCGGCGGGGTGATCTATCTTTGTTGAAGACTCACTTTTAGAGGGAGGTAACCGTTAGAGGTGGTATAATCCCTTTGTTATCAACGCAAGTTTGCCTGCTGGAAGCGCGATTTGGGCACAAAAGGCTCGTTTCGTTAACATTTTCGAGTCTCGTGATTCTTCTTTGCGGCATCGGGATTTCATCCAGAGTGGGTAAGCTTAGACTCCTACGATTAATTTCTTCCACCAACCTTCTGAGAAGAGTTCAGTGGGGAGCATCTCGGGTTTGAGTCTGAGAAACTTGCACTCGGTGCAACGCGTTGGAGCCGCCGCGCAGCTTGCTCTGCTCGTCTGTGACCCCATCGAACGATAGACGACGCCGCCCAAAAGGAAGCACCATGAAGAATGAGATGTGGTCAGAAGCAGGCTCATAAGCACCTTCTGAGCTTTGGAAAGTGCATAAACACTGGCTCAAAATGAGGCCGCACCTGTTTATGAGACGGCTCCGGTTAGGCTTTAACATTTGGCGTTAAGATCAAACTGTTCACCCCATTCGCTCATCTAACTTCAGTCATTACTGATCAACACGGAATAGTTGTCAAAAGCGCTCTATCGGGCGCCGAGGTGACCGGTATCGGTTCTTCCGGCTGAAAACAAATTATGGGAGCGTACTCGAGCGAGAAGCGTTCTCCGGACAGACTTTCGGTGTCTCGCGCTGTAGAAGGATCCATTAAAGCATGATTGAGAAAAATGCGGCTGACCATATGCTTCATACGCTGCCATCAGGCGATGATATGTATGTGCTTTTTGAAAATCGGTACCGGGAGCAACAGGAGGAGGCCCCAACCGATCAGGTAGAGGATGTACTCCAAAAGCTCGGCGGGGCGAATCTCACCGAAGCTGACTCCGATGAGCTGCTCATTCAGGAGGTCGCCGCCCTCTCGAGAGAGGATGAAACCGACGAAGTCATTGATGACGGTGATGAGCTCGATTTATCTGCCGGGGTGGGGGATCAGGCGAGCGATCCCGTCGGCGTGTACTTGCGCCAGGCCGGGGCCGTGCCGCTCTTGAAGCGTGAGCAGGAAGTGGCGATCGCCAAGCGAATTGAACGCGGGCTAACGAAAACGCGGAAAGCCATCACCCGTTCCCCCATTGCCATCGTCGAACTATTGCAGATCGGCGACGAGCTCGAGGCGGGCACTCTCGATATCCGCAACGTTGTCACCTTCTCCGACCAGGCGGAGGTTGCCGAACAGGAGGACAAAGCCGACGAGTATCTCCAGTGGACGCTCGAAGGGATACGGGGGATTCGCAAGCATTTCCATCGCGGACTCAAAGAACGTGAAAAGCTGCGAACAGAGCAGCGACTCACGCGTGGTAAGAGCGGCAACAAACTTCTTCGCTTGAAGCGCCAACTGGCACGCACGCGGCTTGAAATAGCGCATGAGATCACACAGCTCAACTTTAAGGGAGGCGTCCGCCGGCGCCTGATTGATGCGATCGGCGGCGTCCGCCTGGAGATCCGCGCGCAAGAGCGTGAGATCGAGAAGTATACGGAGAGACTCGGCCGGAAGCGGGCCAAACCGGAGCGGGAAAAGGAGTACAGGCAGCACGTCAGCGCCGCGAAGCGCCGCCTCAAGCAGATCGAGAGTGAGACTAATCTTTCACTCGTCGAAATCAAACGTTCGCACCGAACAATTACCGTCGGCGAAACCCAAGCCGTGCAGGCCAAGCGCGAATTAACGGAGGCCAACCTGCGCCTCGTCGTCTCGATCGCCAAGAAGTATAAGAATCGCGGGCTTCAGTTTCTTGACCTGATTCAGGAGGGCAACATCGGGCTGATGAAGGGGGTCGAGAAGTTCGAGTGGCGACGCGGCTACAAGTTCTCCACTTACGCGACGTGGTGGATCAGGCAGGCGATCACGCGAGCCATCGCCGATCAGGCGCGCACGATCCGCATCCCCGTCCACATGATCGAGACGATCAACAAGCTCGTCCGCACGTCACGAGCGCTCGTGCAGGAACTGGGGCGCGAACCGACGACGGAAGAGATCGCCCGAAATCTGGGGATTCCTGTGGCGAAGGTCAGCAGTGTTATCAAGATGGCGCAGCAGCCCCTTTCGCTGGAGACGCCGATCGGTGAAGAGGAAGACGCACACCTCGGCGACTTCATCGAGGATAAATCAAGGATTAACCCGGCCGATTCTGCGGTCGCCGCAAACCTGCGCGCGATCACCGATGAAGTGCTTCAGACGCTGTCCCCTCGCGAAGAGAAAATCATCAAGATGCGATTCGGTCTGAACGC
>JANOGZ010001061.1:0-2626 GCA_031406255.1 Pyrinomonadaceae bacterium
TGAAGACCACGGTTAAACGACCGGTGCAGCCAAGTCCTGCCGAGGAAACCGACTTGAAGATCGGTCAGGTATCGAAGTTGAGCGGCATCGGGATCGAAGCGTTGCGCTTCTATGAACGGAGCGGGCTGCTGGGTCATCCCGCCCGCCGGAGCAACGGGTACCGCGTGTACGACACGGACGTGCTGGAACGGCTGTCGTTTATCAAGCGCGCGCAGGTGCTGGGATTCTCGCTCGATGAGATCAAGCAGATCATCACTGAGAAACAGGCCGGCCAGAGCCCGTGCGCGGCGGTGCGCGAGATCGTCCGCAGCCGCTTAGGGGAACTGGATGAGCGCATGGCGCAGATGAAGCGTTACCGTAGAGAGTTGATTACGACGCTTGCCGAATGGGATGAGGCGGGTGATGTCGAAGGGCACATCTGTGGACTGATCGAAGGATCGCACATCCAGCATTACCTGCCCCCACCACATCGCGTCGAAAAGAGGAAAAGCGCGAAGCGACGTAAATAAAATGAACGGGAGCCAGGGATAGTTGCCATGAATAGAGCCATTGATCCGGTTTGCGGTATGGATGTCGATCCTTCGTCCGCAGCAGGGCAGAGCGAGCATGAGGGCACGCGCTATTACTTCTGCTCGACCATCTGCAAAAAGAGGTTTGATGCTGAGCCGCAGCGCTTTACGGGAGCCGGCAGCACAGACGGGACGACCGCTGACGCCGCATCGGCGCCGGCCACCGGGCAGCGTCTTCCACGTACTGTGCCGGAGGGAGCCGGTGAGCGCATTGATCTGCCGATCACCGGCATGACGTGCGCGGCGTGCGCGCGGCGCATTGAACGCAAGCTCTCGGGCGCGCCCGGCGTGCGCCGCGCCGGCGTCAACTTCGCTACCTCACGCGCGACCGTTGAATACGATCCGCAGATGATTGGCGTCGGCCAGTTGATCGATACGGTCAGGAAGGTGGGCTACGGCACGACCGGAACCACCCGAGCGAATTTTATGGTGGATGACTCGGCGCGGACTTCCGGCGCAGACCAGCACCTGGAAAAGCGCCTGCACAGGGGACGCGGCGTCGTCGGTGCGACATTCAATCGCGACACGATGGAGGTGCGCGTTGAATTTCTGCCGGGGGCAACCAACCGCGCCGAGATCCGCAAAGCGATAGAAGAATACGGCCATCGCGTGCGCGAAGTGGCCGGCGGTGACGAAGACGCCGCGGCTGTCGATTCGGAGGCCGCGGCGCGGACAGCCGAGTACAGGGAACAGAGACGCAAGTTCCTCGTGGCGGCCATCCTATCGCTCCCGGTTCTGATCATCGCGATGTCGCATGGCCGCCTCGGCGTCCTTGATTTTCCCGGCGTGAACTGGGTTCAGCTTGCCCTGACCACGCCGGTTATTCTTTATTGCGGCTCGCAGTTTTACCGCGGCGCGTGGGCCGCCTTCCGCCACCGCGCCGCGGACATGAACACGCTGATCGCAACGGGCACGGGCGCGGCCTACCTTTATTCGGTGGCGGCGGTCATCGCGCCGGGCTTCTTCGCGGGAGCGCGCGGGGCGGGGATGATGGGGGGGATGGCCGGGATGTCGGATGCGCCGCCGGCGCCGGTCTATTTTGAGGCCGCCAGCGTCATCATCACGCTCATCCTGCTGGGCCGGATGCTCGAATCGCGCGCCAGGGGACAGACGAGCGATGCGATCAGACGTCTGATGAGCCTGGGGGCGAAAGAAGCGCGCGTGGTGCGGGACGGACGCGAGATAGACATCCCCGTTGAAGAAGTAGTTCCGGGCGACACGGTCGTCGTCCGGCCCGGCGAGAAGATTCCGGTGGATGGGGTGATCGAAGACGGGGCCTCTGCGGTAGATGAAGCGATGCTGACCGGCGAGAGCCTGCCGGTAGAGAAGAAAGCGGGCGATGAAGTGTTCGGCGCGACGCTGAACAAGACGGGAGCTTTCCGATTCATCGCGACGAAAGTTGGCAGGGAGATGGCGCTCCAGCAGATCATCAGGATGGTGCAGGACGCGCAGGGCTCGAAAGCCCCGATCGCGCGTCTGGCCGATATCGTCAGCGGCATCTTCACGCCGGTGGTGATCTCCGTGGCGATCGCGACTTTCGTCATCTGGTTCGTCGCCGCGCCCGCCGACGTGCGGTTCTCGATGGCGCTCGTCAACTTCGTCTCGGTGCTGATTATCGCCTGTCCGTGCGCCCTGGGCCTGGCCACGCCGACGGCCATTATGGTGGGCACGGGAAAGGGGGCGGAAAACGGCGTGCTGATCAAGGGCGGAGAGAGCCTCGAGACCGCGCACAAGCTTCAAGTGATCGTGCTCGACAAAACCGGGACGATTACGAAGGGTGAACCGGCGCTGACGGATGTCATTCCGGTCAGCGGCGGCGCTGAAAACGACCTTCTGCGGCTCGTGGCCTCGGCGGAGCGAGGCAGCGAGCACTCCCTGGGTGAAGCGATCGTCAAGGGAGCAGAGGCGCGCGGCCTCACCCTGACGCTAGCGTCGAGCTTCAACGCCGTCGCCGGCCACGGCATCGAGGCACGAGTGGATGGGCGGCACCTGCTGCTCGGCAATGTGAAGTTTATGCGCGACCGCAACATCCTCGTTGACGGCTTTGAGAAGCGTGC
>JANOGZ010001118.1:0-2670 GCA_031406255.1 Pyrinomonadaceae bacterium
AGCGCAGAGAGCTTTACGATAAGCTCGCCGAGCGCTACCGCGAGCGTTTGAAGCAGGCCGGTGCGCCTCAGGCACAAGAAAAAGCGCGCATGGGGATGGCACGTCTGGCAAATGTCTCGACCGAGCGGCGTCGCGAAGTGCTACTTAACAACCAGCCGCTTGCCGTCGTGCAGCACGATCTGGTCGAGGCCAAGCTGTATCGCGCCATCTATTCGAACCATCAGCTCGCCGAAGTCCTCGCCGATTTCTGGTTCAACCACTTCAACGTCTACATGGACAAGGGCGCGGACCGGTTTCTGATCACTTCCTACGAGCGCGACGCCATCCGCCCGCACGTGCTCGGCACGTTCAAGGACCTGCTGCGGGCCACCGCCGAGCACCCCGCCATGCAGACCGCTTCCTCGAAGCCTCCGACCGCGGGGATTGGTTCCTATGCGAGTTCGCAGGCTCAGGCTGGGGCGAGCCCGTCTACGACCCCGTCACGGACGCGCCCTACGTCGTCTACCGCCGCCCGACCGGCGAGGCGGTGACGTTCAGAGACCGCGCCACGTTCCTCGAAACAGACCTCTCGGACTGCACCATCGAAGAGCCGCCACGGCCCGGCATGATCTACGCTCCCGACATCTGGAACCGCATCGTCTCGAGCGCACACAAGTACGCGGAGCCGGGCATCTGCTTCATCGACGAGGTGAACCGCCACAACTACCTGATGGCTTCGATGGGGCCGATCCACACCTCGAACCCGTGCGTCACAGGAGACACCCTTATCTACACGGATGAAGGGCTGGTGCGGGCGCGCGAGCTGGCGGGCAGACCGCAAAATGTGGTGGAACTGGTAATCGACGGCCGCCGCCACGAGGCGCCCCCGACGCTACCCTCTTCCCCGCAAGGCGTGTTCTATACGGGACACAAGCCCGTCTATCGCTTGATCACCCGCGAAGGCTACTACCTGCGCGCCACGGCCGAGCACCGCGTCATGACCACGAACGGCTGGGTGGAAATGTCCCGGCTCAAGCCGGGCGACCATGTCCATGTTCTGAACCGTAAGGGCGGCTTCGGGCGCGCGGGCCACATCGACGCAGGCCGGTCGTTGGGCTGGCTGGTCGGGGACGCCAATTTCAGCGTCCGCATGAGAACCGCAATCCCTGACTTTTATTGTACCGACCAGCAGCTCCCCGGGGAGTTTACCGAACGGGTCAACCAGTGTGCAGGCGACACGACCCGCTATTCGGTCAAACCACGCAAGGAGGCCTGCCAGGAACGCACCCGGGTCGGCAGCGAACGCCTCTCCCGATTCCCACTGGCCGACGTAATGTCGGTGCCAGAAGAACTGCGCGTGCCGGACCCCGTCTGGCGCGGGAACGAGGACACGCAGCGTGGCTTCCTGCAAGCGCTCTTCACCGCCGACGGAACGGTTAACATCTCCGAGGAATCGCGAGAGAGCGTTAGACTCACCTCGGTCAGCAACGACTTATTAGCACAGGTTCAGCAACTGCTGCTCAACTTCGGCATCACCAGCAAAATCTACCCGTTGCGGAAGCCTGCCGGAAAAAAAGAGATGCCCGACCGGCGAGGCGGCAGGCGCACATCTCAATACCGAGCCGCGCATGATCTGTTCATCACCCGAAACAACCTGGTAACTTTCGCCCGCGAGATCGACTTCCTTGCGCCAAGAAAAAAGGCCGAGCTGGCAGAAGCCCTGGGCCGCTCGACGCGCGAGCCCAAGAGCGAATCGTTCACTGCCACCGTCGCCCGAGTCGAGCCCGACGGCGTCGAAGCGGTCTACGACCTGACGGAACCCGTCACGCACTCATTTGTCGCCAACGGTCTCGTCATCCATAACTGCGGCGAAGAGATGCTCCACTCGTCGAACGCCTGCAACCTCGGCTCGATTGACCTCGCCAAGTTCTACACGAGGACGGGCGACGGCACGAACCCCAAAGAGTGCATAGACTGGGAGCGCTTGCGGGAAGTCACGCACTGGAGCACGCGCTTCCTCGACAACGTGATTGACACGTGCGCTTGGCCGCTGCCGGAGATCGACGACGTCGTGAAGCGCACGCGCCCGGTCGGTCTCGGCATCATGGGTTTCGCCGACCTCTGCCTCAACCTCCAGATCACCTACGGGTCTTGGGACTCAATCCTGCTGATGGATCAGGTGCTCAGCTTCGTCCGCATGGAAAGCTGGCTCCAGAGCTTGAGCCTCGGCGCGGAGAAGGGAGCGTTCCCGGAGCTGGAGTTCAACCGACCCGCTTACGAAGAGTTCTTCTACGAAAAACTCGGCATCTCGCGTGAAATCCCGCTCACACCGCGCAACTACGAAGTGACGACCTGCGCGCCCACGGGGACGATCTCGCTCGTCGCGGAAACGTCCTCCGGCATCGAGCCGAACTTCTCTTTCGCATACGTCCGTAAAGACACGCTCGGCACACGCACCTACGTCCACCCGCTCGCGGCGCAGGCCCTCGGCCTGCACGTGGATCAGACCGACCCGGAATCCATCGGCCGGGCGGCGGCCTACGTCGTCGAGCACGAGCACGAACTTCCGGCACACTTCATCACCGCGACGGCTATCGAAGCGACACAGCACGTTCATGTTCTCGCCGCCGCGCAGAGCAATGTGGACAACTCTGTTTCGAAGACCTGCAACGGGGCAGAGGACGACACGGT
>JANOGZ010001133.1:0-2570 GCA_031406255.1 Pyrinomonadaceae bacterium
TGTCTGGCTTTTTTCACGATTCATATCACCTGGGGAAGCAGTTTCCTGCGGGGGCTGGTCCGCTCTCGCCCGAACGCGAGAGCGGCGCAAGCGTAGAGCACGCACGCGCGACGGGCGAATTCTGACCACTGACCACTGTTAGTATAGGGAGTAAAAATGAGACTAAGCGTGTTTGGTTTGGGTTATGTCGGTTGCGTTTCGGCGGCATGTTTTGCCAGGGAGGGACACGAGGTCATCGGCGTCGACGTCAGCGCGACGAAGGTCGAGATCATCAACAGCGGTAAGAGCCCGATCGTCGAGGCGGGCGTCGGAGAGGTGATCGAAGAGATGGTAAAGGCGGGGCGCCTGCGCGCCACGACCGACGCGGCCGATGCGATCACTAATTCAGAAGTGTCGCTCATCTGCGTCGGCACGCCGAGCAACGCGAACGGGAGCCTTGATCTAACGTTCATCAAGCGCGTCTGCAAAGAGATCGGCGCCGCGCTGGAGACGAAGCGCGAGCGTCACACGGTCGTGATCCGCAGCACGATGCTGCCGGGCACGATCGAGAGCGTCGTGGTACCGGCGCTGGAAGTCTACTCGGGGAAGACGGCGGGGCGCGATTTCGGGGTCTGCATCAACCCGGAATTCCTGCGTGAAGGCACCTCGCTGCGCGATTTCTACGCGCCGCCCTTCACGCTCATCGGAGCGGATGAGGAAGATGTGGCGGCGCGCGTGCGCCGGCTCTACGCGAAAATCGATGCGCCGCTTTTCGTCACCGGCATCAAAGCCGCCGAGATGGTCAAGTATGCGTGCAACTGTTTTCATGCGCTCAAGGTCAGCTTCGCCAATGAGATCGGCAACATCTGCAAAGAACTCGGCATTGACAGTCATCAGGTGATGGATGTCTTCGCGAAGGACACGAAGCTCAACCTCTCGCCGTATTACCTGAAGCCCGGCTTCGCCTTCGGCGGCTCGTGCCTGCCGAAGGATCTGCGCGCGATCGCTTACAAGGCGAAGGAGCTGGATGTTGACGTGCCGTTGCTCGCGGCGATCCTGCCGAGCAATCGGATGCAGGTCGAGCGCGCCGTCGGGATGGTGCTCAGAACGGGAAAAAAGCGCGTCGGCGTGCTCGGCTTCAGCTTCAAGGCCGGGACGGACGACCTGCGCGAATCGCCGATCGTGACGCTGATCGAGACGCTGATCGGCAAGGGAATGCAGCTCTCGATTTATGATCGCGACGTTTCGCTGGCGCGTCTGTTCGGAGCGAATAAAGAGTATATCGAACGCGAGATTCCGCACATCTCGCAATTGATGCGCGCCAGCATCGCTGAGGTGGTGGAAAGCGCGGATGTCTTGATTATCGGAAACAAGGCCGAGGAGTTTCGCGAGATAGAAGCGCAGCTGCGTCCCGATCAGACGGTGATTGATCTCGTGCGCCTGTTTGAAGGGCGCATGACCGACGGTTCCTACCAGGGAATCTGCTGGTAGGATTCAGATGGCACGGGCATCAGACGGCCGTGTTGACGCTTCCCTACTTTTTGGTCTCGCCGCGCGGTGGAGAAAAAACGGTGCGCGCTGTGAAAGTTCTACGCGTTGCCGCGCTATGTTTTGCGGCGTGGGTGGCGCTGGCGTGGCTCGTCGCCGAGGCGCTCATCGTGCGCGGCGGAGAAACGAAACAGGCGGATGCGATAGTCGTGCTGGCGGGCTCGTCAGCGTATGCCGAGCGCACGCGCTGGGCGGTAAAATTGTATGGCGAGAACCTTGCGCCGAAAATTATTTTGACCAATGACAATACGCGGGGCGGATGGTCAAACGAACAGCGGCGTAATCCGTTCTTCTTTGAACGCGCGGAGGAAGAACTGCGCCGGGCGGGCGTGCCGGCCGACAGGATCGAGGTCATCCCACAGGTTGTTTCAAGCACGTACGAAGAGGCCGTTGTGATACGCGAATATGCGACGGCGCATAATTTGAGATCGGTCCTGGTAGTCACCTCGGGTTATCATTCACGACGCGCGCTGTGGACGATGCGGCGCGTTTTTCGCGAGAGCGGCATCAAAGTAGATGTTAATGCGGCTCCGCGAAGTGAGCAGACACCGTCACCAGCCAAGTGGTGGTTGAGCACGCGTGGGTGGCTCATCGTCGCCGGCGAGTATCCCAAATTCGTCTATTACTGGTTGCGTTATCGCTGACGCACGCCCGCAACCGCTGCTCTCTGGAGAGGTCGAGTCGTGTGGAAACTCTTTGAGCGAAAGGGAAGGGGAAAAGTATTAGGACTGGCGATCAGCGGCAGTCTGCTCGTCTTGTGTCTGGCGCTTGCCTTCGCGCAGAAGAGAAACGGCCCCTCCCTCGCCGGGCAGGAACGCCCGCGCCGCGCGCAAGCGACCGGTTCGGCCTCGATTATTGTTAAAGCCGGAGATGATCTTCAGGCGGCACTCAACCGTGCGAAACCGGGCGACACGATCACGCTCGAAGCCGGCGCGACCTTCGTCGGCCCCTTCTCCCTGCCAAACAAAGCCGGCGACGCCTGGATCACCATCCGCTCCTCCGCTCCCGATTCATCACTTCCCGCCGCCACCGCCCGCATCTCT
>JANOGZ010001158.1:0-2951 GCA_031406255.1 Pyrinomonadaceae bacterium
TAGTGCGATGAATACTAGAAGCCCCGATGCTGTCTCCACTCGCGGACGACTTCACCGACGGGCCGCTTTTTCCCGTCAATCTCGTAATTCAAACGGCGCATCTCCTCCGTCGAGATCGCGCCGCCCAGGCGCGCGAGCGCGTCCGTTGAGGCGGGCGCGCGCCCGAGCGCGTCGCGACGAAAGAGAATGACGGCCTGGTACGGCGGAAAATAATGGCGATCGTCTTCAAGCTGCGTGAGATCGAGGGCGGCGATCAAACCGTCGGTCGAATTGCCCGCGATGATATCCACCTCGCCCGAGGCGAGCGCGCGATAAGTCAGCGATAGATCCATCTCGCGCGGCTGCGCGGCGAAGCGTAGATCGTAGGCGCGGGCGAAGCCCGGATAGCCATCGGGGCGCGACATAAAATCCTGACCGAAACCGGCGCGCCACTTCCGCGCCTGCGGCGCCGCGTCGGAAATCGTGCGCAGACCGAGACGGCGCGCGTCGCGGCCGCGCACGAGAATCGCAAAGTCGTTGCTGAATCCGAGCGGGGCGCTCACCTCGATCGCGAAATTCTCGGCATACTCGCGCGCCACCTGTTCGTAAACGGCGCGGGTGTCAGTAATGGGCTGGTGTTTTAAGATCGCCGTGAAAGATGTGCCGGTGTATTCCGGGTAAACGTCGATCTGCCCGGCGACGAGGGCTTCATGACAGAGATTACCGCCGAGTTCGAAGCGACGTTCGACCTTCAACCCCTGAGCTTCAAGCATCTGCGCGATGATCTCGCCGAGTATCACCTGCTCCGTGAAATCCTTGGAACCGACGACGAGCGGTGCCCCTCCGGCGCTTCCTCCGCCGGCCGAAGAGTTCGCGCCCTGACGCCACAGAGCGTAACCGCCGAGGATGAGGAGAAGAAGCGCGCTCGCGACCGCTGCCGCGGTGAAGGCCGCCACCCGTCGGGATTTTACGGCGTCGCGCCCGCCTCGCGATTTTGTCGCACGGGGCCGTCGCACGCTCGCATCAAGACGGGTTTCCAGTAGTCCGATGGCCCAATCTGCGGCGAGCGCCATCAGCGCGGCCGGAACTGCGCCGGCCAGAATCAGGCTATTGTCGTTCATGCGCAGGCCGCGAAAGATATACATTCCGAGCCCGCCCGCGCCGATCGCCGCCGCAATCGTCGCGACCCCGACCGAGATCACGGTCGCCACCCGCACGCCCGCCAGAATCACGCCCGACGCCAGCGGCAGCTCCACCTGCCGCAAAATTTGCCCGTCGGTCATTCCCATCGCAATCGCTGCTTCGCGCACGTTTTTATCCACGCCTTCGATACCCGTCACGGTATTGCGAACGACGGGCAGCAGCGCGTAAAGGACGAGCGCGACCACGGCCGTGCGCGCGCCGATCCCGCCGATGAGCGGCAGCGGAATGAGAAATCCAAACAGGGCAAGACTCGGCACGGTTTGCAGGACACCGGCCACTCCGAGGATGAGACGCTTCAGGACCGTGCGCCGCACGGCCAGGATTCCCACCGGGATACCGATTGCGACCGCCACGGTCGTCGAGATGGCGACCAGGATCAGATGCTCTCCCGTGAGCGCCAGCATCTCGCGCCAACTCCGCGCCACAAACTCGATGAACCCACTCATCGGCCTTCCTCCGCGAAACGGGTCGCTGGGGCGGCGATCGGCGATCCGTTCAAGCTCAACGTCTCCAGATAAGCCCTCGCGTGCTCTTCCGTGGAGTGAAGGAAAGTCTCGGGTGATTCGAGCGCCACGAGTTTTCCCGCGTGCATCAGCCCGATGCGCGTCCCGACCAGTAGCGCTTCGCGCACATCATGGGTGACGAAGACGGTCGTCTTGCCGAGACGTTTCTGGAGCGCCGTGAACTCTCGCTGCAACCCGGCGCGAGTCAGCGGATCGAGCGCGCCGAAGGGCTCATCGAGGAGGAGCAGCGGCGGATCGGCGGCGAGCGCCCGCGCCACCCCGACGCGCTGACGCTGCCCGCCCGAGAGTTCGCCCGGATAGCGTTCACCGAAAAGTTCAGGATTGAGGCCGACCAGCCGTAGCATCTCCGCGACACGCTCACGCACGCGCGTCTCCGGCCACCCTTCGAGCGTCGGCACGAGCGCGATGTTCCGCTCGACCGTGAAATGCGGGAAGAGTCCCGCCTCCTGGATGACATAACCGGTCAGCCGGCGCAGGCGGATCGGATCCCACTCACGCGTCGCCCGGCCTTCGACCAGCACTTCGCCCGTCGTCGGCAGCAACAGGCGATTGATCAGACGGAGCGTCGTCGTCTTTCCGCAGCCCGATTCGCCGAGCAGCACGAGCGTCTCGCCGCGCCTGATCTCCAGATCGAGACCGGAAAGTATCGGCGACACGACCTGCGGCGCCGCATACGTGACGTTGCGAAATTCGACGGCCCATTCAGAAGTTTGTTGTGGGATCAAATGATGAACTACTTTCTCGGTTGCGCTGCCTCCGGCCGCGCAACGATCAATGGCCGCGCTTCGAGTTCGCGCCGGTAGAACACACGCGGCCGCTGCACGCTCCGCTGCCCCGGCTCTGTGATTCTCTCCTCGCCTTCAACAAACGCGAGGTTGAGGCCGCGTCCGCGCAGCGCCTCCAGCATCGTCTCCCCCTGCATCTGCGGCACTCGTTCTGTCGCATAGTCGAGCCATTCACGAACCAACACCGCTCCATCTCGCGGCTCCTTGTCGGCTGCGCCCTTCTTCAATCCTTCTTCAACGAGAGCATACGTCAGATAGCCGTGGCCCAGCCGCGCCGCCTCTTGTGCCGCCTGGTAGCTCTGCGCGGCGGTCAGGATATACATGCCCTTCTCGTAGGCCAACTGTGCCAGCCCCTTCGAGTTCATCGGCCCCCGTCGCTTCTCTTCCGCTTCTATTGCTTGCCCCGAATTACAAGCGTCGATTAACAGCAGGAGTTGTCCGGCATCTACGCTCTCGAATA
>JANOGZ010001180.1:0-4294 GCA_031406255.1 Pyrinomonadaceae bacterium
GGCATCTGGCGGCGCTGTTTGCGGTCAACCTGTTGCTCATCTACACGCACTATTACGGCTGGCTGGTGGTCTTCGTCGAAATCACCTTTCTGTTGTTCTGGGGCCGAACGAAAGCCCCCTCCTTCCTCTCGCTGATGGTGCTTCCACTGCTGCTCTGCTTCGTACCGTGGGCCTCCTGGGTGGCGCTGGTCGCGACCGGTGGAAACGCCCTGGAACAAAACCTCGGGTGGGCGGTGCGCCCCGATCTGTCCGGCATCATGCAATTTTACGCGACGCTGAACGAGCCATTTTATTATCGCCAGAGCAGCGCCGAACGCCCTTTTCTGCGCGGGAGCGCGGCGCTGGGAGCGCTCCTGCTCGGCGCGCCCGTGGTGTGGTGGACGTGGCACGTCTGGAAGCGCGCCGCCGAAAGGAAAGAGCGCGCGCTGATGCTCGCGTGGCCTCTTCTCTTCTCGCTGCTGCCGGTGGCGCTCGCTTTTTTCGTCAGCCGATTTTTTCCGCAATCCGTCTGGGGCACGCGTCACCTGATCATTATCGTCGTACCCTATCTGATCCTCGTCGGCGCCGCGCTCAATCGTCTGCGGCCGTTCTGGATCAGAACGACCATCCTGGTGCTGCTCGGGTGCTGGATTTTTCTGGCCGGCTCCATCCACATCATCAGAAAGGAAGGGAATTACGTATGGTGCGCGTGGGATGGCTTGGCTCGCCGGATGGTGGAGGCTGGAACGCACCGGCAGCCGAGCGCGATTAAAATCTATGCCTTTGAAGAACTGATCGCCTATCATCTCTGGTTTTCTTTGAGCATGATCGATGAAAGAGGGTTTCGCGTCAGCGTCGTCAAAGACGTACAGGGATTAACGGAAGACCGCGCATATTTTTTGCCGAGAGGCTTCGCTGAGGTCGTCGTGTCCAGAGAGTCCGACGCTTTCGCGGAAGATCATTTCTGGGTAGCGTTTCGCGATACCGCCTGGGATGAAGAGCGCCCGCCGCTGAAAACCCTGTCCGCGCGCGGGTTTCAAGTGGAAGATAGGTTCGAGATAGATGCGCGCGGCAATAAAGCGTTTCTGGTTTCCGTGCGGCGGCGCTGAGCACGCGCGGGCCTTAAAAAGGGCATCTCGCGTCGCTGCCGCGCCGATCGCTAGTGTGGTAGCATCAATCGCAGGCTTTTCGATGAATATCAATCCACAGAACATACTCGTTATCGATTTCGGTCAACTCGGCGACGTGATTCTCAGCCTGCCCGCGCTGCAGGCGGTCAGGACAAGATTTCCGCGGGCGCGCATCACCGTCGCCGTCGGTAAACCCGCGGCGCCGATCATCGAACTGGCGGGCGTTGCCGATGCGGCGCTTCCGGTTGATCGCGTCGCGCTGCGCGATGGATCAAAGCCGCTCTCGATTGTGCGCATCGCACGCTTGGTCAAGGAAGTGCGCCGCGCGCATTTCGATTTCGTGATCGATCTGCACAGCCTCTCTGAAACCAACCTGCTCGGATATCTCTCGGGCGCCGGGCTCAGGCTGTACGGGCGTCGTCCCGGCAGATCGCTCGATTTCCTCTCAAACTTTCGTCCCCAGCCGCCCCTTGAAGATCGCAACAAGCATGCGGTGGATCGTTATCTGGACATCTTGTCGCCGCTCGGTATCGATCATGCGCCGCAGCGTGCGCCGCGCCTGGCAACGCGCGCGGAAGATGATCGAACGATCGAGGGATTGTTGAGAAAGGAGAAAGCGGGTGGGGAGGCGCCGCTCGTCGGGATTTTCCCCGGCGCGGGTCATCCCAGCCGGCGCTGGCCGGCGGAACGTTTCATCGAGTTGGCCGAACGTCTCGAACGTAACGACCGGGTGCGGATCATCCTCTTCGCCGGCCCCGAAGAACGCGCGCTGGTGCGTGAGATGCGCGCCGCGCTTCCCCGTTCGACGATCATTTTCGATCAACTGACCATCACGCAACTCGCTTCGGCCGCGGCGCGTCTCGCCGTCTTCGTCTCCAATGATACGGGTCCGATGCACATCGCGGCGGCGGTCGGCACGCCGGTCGTCATGCTGATCGGGCATCCGACGCTCAAGAGTTATAACCCCGTCGGAGACCGCCATCGCGTGATTCACAGGGAGGCGATCACCCAGATCACGACCGATGAAGTTTACGCCGCGGCGCGCGCGGTCCTCACGGCGGAGCGCATGACGGCCCTCTTCAGCAATTAACTGAAACTGATGATGCGATCAACTGCGAAACGGCGCGCGCTTTTACTGTCCAGCGTGTGCGCGGCATCGTTGCTGGGGCTGAAATTTTCCGCCGCGCCCGATCCATTCGCCGCACTGCGCGCAAGCGGAGAGCGTGAGGGCGTGGCCCTCACGCGAGGGGTGGTCGGGGAAACGCGCGCGGCAACACAATCATCGACGGCGAAGGTTTTAGACGAGCGCCGCGCCGCCGATGAAGAATTAAGCCGCGCGATCACGCGCGTGATCGCCGAAGGGGAGTTGGCGTCGGCGCGATTGGGTATCTCGGTCGTTTCACTGCGCGATGGACGTGTGCTGCATGCGCGCGATGCTGACAGGTTATTCACGCCGGCGTCGAACATGAAACTTTACACGACGGCCGCCGCGCTCGACATATTGGGCGCGGATTACCGCTGGCGAACTTCCGTCTACGCCCGCTCGCAACCGGACACACGCGGCGCGCTCGCAGGCGACATCGTCCTCTACGGACGCGGCGCGCCTGATCTGACAGCACAGCCGCGGCGTCGCCGCCCCGGTGCGTCCTCCTCCTCTTCCACCACGCATCTGACTCGGCTCGCCGATGAGCTTTACCGGCGCGGCGTGCGGCGCATCAGCGGAAGCGTGATCGGCGACGAGAGTTATTTTCGCGGCGAAGCGCTCGGCGACGGCTGGCTGTGGGAAGACGTGCAGTGGTATTTCGGCGCGGAGCCGAGCGCTCTCTCAGTAGACGGCAATGAAGTCACGCTGACAATTTCGGCCGCGGCCAGGGTGAATGC
This sequence comes from Pyrinomonadaceae bacterium, assembly GCA_031406255.1. GTDB lineage: Bacteria > Acidobacteriota > Blastocatellia > Pyrinomonadales > Pyrinomonadaceae > JANOGZ01. Next base: position 2,991 of record JANOGZ010001180.1, read on the forward strand.
GCCGGCGGAGCTGAAGCTCGTTCCTCCGACCGATTACATGCGACTGACGAATGACACGACGACGGCGGAGCGCGGCGTGCGTTCCGCCATCGGCGTTCATCGCGGCCTCTCCACAAACGAAGTTCGCGTGTGGGGAGAATTCCCCATCGGCAGCCGCGGTTACGACGTGCGGCTCTCCGTCTATAAACCCGCGCTGCGGGCGGCGCAATTATTTCGCGAGGCGCTCAGGGCGCGCGGCATTACTGTCGAAGGCGAAGCGCACGCCCGCGACTGGCGCGCGCGAAGGGAAGATGAGTTTGATCCGGCGCGCGCCGTCGAACTGGCCGCGACCACGAGCCGGCCGCTCGCCGACCTCATCCGCGCGATCAATAAACAGAGTTTGAATCTCGAAGCCGAACTCCTCCTGCGGACCCTTGGTAAAGAGCGCGGCGCGACCATGGCACCCGTCCCCGATCCGGAAAAGATGCCCGTTCGCGCGGATGATGTGGCCGGGGTGGCCGTCATCCGGCAGTGGCTCGGGGAGGCGGGCGTGCCGACTGGTACTCTTTCGCTGCACGATGGCTCCGGCCTCTCGCGCCTCAACCTCGTCACTCCCGAAGCGACGACGCGGTTGCTCGCGCTAATGGCCGGGCGCCCGGAAGCGAAAGTTTTTCACGATTCGCTCCCCATCGCCGGTCGTGATGGGACGCTCAGCTTTCGTCTGCGCGGCGCGAGCGTCGCCGGTCAACCCCGTGTCGCCGCTAAAACAGGCTCGCTTACCTACGTTGATTCCCTCTCCGGCTACGCTACCACCGCTGCCGGCGAGCCACTCGCTTTTTCAATCTTTTGCAACGATGACACGACCCGCGCAGCGAGTTCCCGTGTGATTGACGCGATCGTCGCGCTCCTCGTCGCCTACCCCGGCACCCGGGATAAACTCAAGAGCAAGAATTAGTTGTAAAAAAGAGAAGAACCTTTTTGTTTAATCTGGACAAAACATGTTTGTTATGTAATAATCCGCTTGCTGCCATAGACTTCCGGTAGCAAGCCCCCCGTCAGAGCCCCTTTTGAACCGGGCGCCTCAGCACTTTTGATAAAGGTGCCGCCAGGACACTACCTCACGACGAACGAGCATGGCTTTTGTCACTCACAGGACAAGCCTCCGCGCGCGAAATGATAACAGTATTTAGCCTTCGAGGCGCTTTCGTGGCGGTTCCGGATGCGGGTTCAGGTTCCCGCTCCATTCACCGCCCGCAGGTTAGAGGTTCAGACCATAGCTGTCGTTTCCCGAGCGTCACAATTACATAATTTAAGCGGATAATATC
>JANOGZ010001182.1:0-2748 GCA_031406255.1 Pyrinomonadaceae bacterium
CCCGCCACGATAGACACAAGATGCGTGCCGCAATGCAGGGAGAAATGCCTGATGATAATACGCACTTAGAAGGGCTTTCATGGCTGCGCCGCAGGCGATGTGTACAGATTTGCAACGCTCATGTACGTATTCTTGTATGAACATCCGGGCTTCAGTGATCGGCAGGTACGGGAAGCATATAAAGGCAGAACGGGTTAAAATTCTGCTCAGCTAAAAATTTGCCTGTCGAACTATATAAAAATATCAGGGGTTTTTCATGCTCACTACAGATACCATTCTTCAGAACCGATACCGCATCCTTCGGCCCCTGGGTCGGGGGGGCATGGGCGCCGTCTATGAGGCCACAGACCTTCGGCTGAGCCGCACGGTAGCTTTGAAGGAAACACTGGTTGAAACAGACGAACTCAGGCGGGCTTTCGAGCGCGAGGCTCGCCTGCTGGCCAATCTGCGCCATCCGGCGCTGCCTAAAGTGCTGGATCATTTCGGTGAGGGAACAGGATTGTTTCTGGTGATGGAATTTATTCCGGGTGATGATCTCGGCGAGATGCTTGAACAAAAGGGAAGTGCTTTGGCGCCTGCTGAAGTACTGCGCTGGGCCGATCAGCTACTTGATGCGTTCGAGTACCTGCACAGACTTGACCCGCCGGTGCTTCATCGAGACATCAAGCCATCAAATCTCAAGCTCATCTCTGAGAGTCACATCGTCCTGCTTGATTTCGGTCTCGCCAGGGGTAGCGCCGGGCAGATGACTCGCCCTGAAAGTAAAAGCTTGCTCGGCTACTCTCCTAATTATTCCCCTCTGGAACAGATGCAGGGGACAGGCACTGACGAGCGCAGCGATCTCTATGCGCTCGGAGCAACTCTCTATCACCTGCTAACAGGCGTTAAGCCCCCGGATGCGCTCTCTCGCGCTACCGCCGTTGTCAACGGTCAGCCCGATCCGCTTCGCCCCGCTCACGAGATCAATGAAGAAGTCGCGGATACCGTGTCAGTAGCTCTGATGCGGGCGATGGCGCTCAGTATCGACAACCGGCCCCGTACCGCTTCCGAGATGCGCGATGATCTGCACGACATGGTGTCTCGTGCGGCATCCACCGTTCCGATGACAGATGCAGATGAAACCACTAAAGTAAGTTTACCGGCCAACCGCGCTGACATGTTCGCTCCGCATACTGATCCCTATCGTGAGCGGGGACGACAGGTAGTTGTGCCTGTTCCTGAAGAAACATGGGTCGCCCGGAAGAAAGGCGGGAACGGGCGGAAGTGGATGATGTGGATCATTCTGATCGCCGGACCGATTACCTTCTCAGCCGTGCTTTATCTGTTATTTTTCGGCGCCGATACAAAAAAGCGGACGCAAACAACGCAGCCGATGATGAGGAGTAGCCCGCGCCCGACTCCGAGTTCCACACCAACGGAGAGCGCTAACCAGCAGGCCACTATCAACAGCCCGCCGGTGGCAGGTCCGGATGAGCTGGCTGCCCGCGCGAAACTGGCGCAAATGAATATCTATTACGGCGAGTCTACTTTTACCAGAATCGTGGAAGAAGGAGACACCGGTGCGGTGGACTTATTCCTCGCCGCGGGGATGAATCCGGATGTGAAAGACACGGCCGGCAGAACGGCGCTGATCAATGCCGCCTCGAGAGGTAGTAATAACATCAGCCGGAAGCTATTAGGCAAGGGCGCCGACGTAAATGCCAGAGATAACGCCGGCACAACTGCGCTGATGGTAGCGGCCCGGGGCGGCCACAAGGAAACCACCACAGTCCTACTGGAAAACGGCGCGGACGTGAACCTGACAGACGATAATGCTCAGACAGCACTATCCGAGCAGCAGCCCGAGGGCACACCGAAATCGTGCGCATGTTGATCAATAAAGGAGCCAGGGTAGACGCCAAAGACAGAGACGGCCGCGATGCTTTGACGTGGGCGGAAATCAATAATAAGTCGGACGCAATCGACCTGCTGAAGAAAGCCGGAGCCACAAGACCATAGCTGGCCCTGTCTATCGGGTGCCTGATAAAAAGAGGCGAGAGCCTTTACCCGTTGATCCCTCTGGCCAGCCCAGGCAGTTTTGAGCTTTTAAGCAGGCAACCGACAGGTGCCGCAGGCATCTAACATCGGTGCGTTTGGAAAAGTCGAATTGAGCGCGTCAGCAGTCCTCACTGCTCACAAGTGCAAAATCCACCCCCTGGTCAGTCAACATTAACAGTTCAGGAGATATCGATGCGTAAACTGTTCCTCGTGTTATTCATCGTCGCCGCGGCGTTCAGCACCGCACTGGCCCAGCAATCGCAAAGCGCCCCCCATATGGGTCGAGCGCCCGCCCGTCCTGATGGGATTGGCCGCGCCGACGTTCGCGTCTTCGACGCCCAGGGCAATCCGATTAAAGGCGCGCGCGTGCATCTTAAATCGACGCGTGGGGGAGGCTTTTTCTGTGAGTCATGGGCACCGACCAGCGCCGAGGGAGTGGCGGTTCTACCCCCGCTTCATATGGGCACTCTGGAGGTGACGGTGAAAGCGGCCGGCTACCAGACGCAAACGCTCAATGTGGCGGCGCGGAATCTGTCGGAGCCGGTGCGGATCACGCTCGCGCGCAAGCTCGCTCCCACAAGAATACGGCGAAACTGGCCAAAAAACTTTCCGGCAAGGAACAGAAGGAACTCGAGACCCTGCCCGCGAAAATCGAAGCGCTGGAGAAAGAGCAGACCGAACTCACGGTGCAGCTCGCCGATCCGGCCTTCT
>JANOGZ010001190.1:0-2956 GCA_031406255.1 Pyrinomonadaceae bacterium
GCGCAGCCGGTCGACGGACAACAACCGACCGACGGGCGAACTTAAAGATTACGCGTTCATCGCGGGAGGGGGCGGCGCGCTGGATCAAAGCGCGCGCGTCAGTAGTAGGTTTCATATAGAGGAGATTCGAACCTTGGCTCAAAGTCACGCTGCACCCGCGCATACGGCGCTCGCACATCATTTCGACAATCTCGAGCAACAGCGCGAGGCCGGGACGCTCGGAATGTGGGTCTTTCTGATCACGGAGATCATGTTCTTCGGCGGCATGTTCACCAGTTACGTCATCTATCGCATGCAGTACCAAGAGGCGTTTGCCATCGGGAGCAATCATCTCAACGTGACGATGGGCGCGATCAACACGGTCGTCCTGATCTGCAGCAGTCTGACGATGGCGCTCGCCGTCTGGGCGACGCAGGTGGGGAAAGACAGCCGGACGCAAATCCTGTTTCTGGTACTGACGATGGTGCTCGGCGCGACGTTTCTCGTGATCAAGGGGTTCGAGTATAAAGAGAAGTTCGAGACCCATCATTTCCCGGGGCTCGGGTTCAGGTGGGAGGACCCGCTTCCCGCCGGCGTCTCCGCGCAGAACGTGCAGATGTTCTACTGGATCTACTTCGCGATGACCGGGATTCACGCGCTGCACATGGTCATCGGCCTCGGAATCATGAGCTTTCTGGTCTATTTCGCCTGGCGCGGGCGCTATACGCCGGAGTATCACGCGCCGGTCGAGATCTCGGGACTCTACTGGCACTTCGTAGACATCGTCTGGATTTTCCTCTTTCCGCTGCTTTACCTGCTCGGCGCGAATCTGGGGAAGCATTGAGGGAACTTCAATATGTCGGAACACATCGTTTCACGAAAGATTTATTTTGCGGTTTTCGGCGCGCTAATGGTGATGACCGGGGTTACGTACGCGGTGGCTCTGATAGATTTCGGTAATGAGGCGATAAACACCATCGTGGCCCTCGCCGTCGCGGTCACCAAGGCGGTGCTCGTCATCCTGTTTTTCATGCACGTCCGTTACAGCTCACGTCTCACATGGGTCGTCGTCGTCGGGGGATTTTTCTGGCTCGGAATCATGATCGTCCTGACCCTGACAGACTACATGAGCAGACGCTGGTGAAGTTATCCCGCGGATGAAAGAGCGACTTGCCAGCGCGAAGATAGCTCTAACGCCTGCCGCCGCGCGCCGCTTCCATTATTTCTCAATCACGTGTGCTTCGCTCGGGAGCGCCGCGCGCTTCTTTTAAGCACTCGGGCGCTTAAGATAAAATCGTCTTCGGCTTTCGTGATAGCATAAGGTCTCGCGCTTCGGCGCCGCAGCGTAGAGCGCGAGAGCAGGTGGTGAGAGGAGGCGTTTATCTGTGACGAGGCACATCATCCGCGCTCTGCTCCGCCTCATCATCCGCGTCTTTTTTCGTCGCATCGAAATCGCCGGCATCGAACGCGTGCCGCGGCACGGCCCGGTGATTTTTGTCGTCAATCATCCGAACGGACTCGTTGACCCGCTCTTCGTTCTCAGTCACACCCCGCGCCATGTCTCTTTTCTCGCCAAAGCGCCGCTTTTTCGCACGCCCGTGCTGAGCTTTTTAGTCCGCGCGCTCGATTCCATTCCGGTCTATCGTCGCCAGGATGAGGGCGGCGAGGAGGCGGCGCAAAATAACCGTGAAACCTTCGAGCTTAGTCATGCGCTGCTGGCGCGCGGCGGAACGATCGCGATTTGTCCGGAAGGAGTCTCGCACAACGAACCATCCCTGCGGCCGCTCAAATCGGGCGTCGCGCGGATCGCGCTCGGCGCGGCCTCGACCGGCGAGGCGCTCGATCTCAAAATCGTTCCGGCCGGACTCTTCTACACCGCCAAGACCACCTTCCGCAGCGCGGCGCTGCTCTACTTCGGAGAACCGATTAAGGTGGAGGCCGTGGCGCTCGGGCCGGACGGCGAACCTTCACGCGAGGCCGTGCAGGCCCTCTCGCATCGCATCGAGGAGGCGCTGCGGGAGGCGACGCTTAATGCCGATCAGACTGAGGCGCTGGCGACCGTTGCCAGAGCCGAGCGCATTTTTTCTTCAGAGGGTAAGTATACGGAGGGCGAGCCGAGCCTGGAGCACCAGCTGAAGCTGCGCCGCCGCTTCATCGAAGGATACGCCTTTCACCGCGCGCAATCGCCCGAGCGGCTCGCCGCGCTCGAGGCGCGCATCAGGCGTTACGAGGAAGAACTAAAGCAGATCGGCGTCGAACCGCAGGAATTCTCGGCCTCTTTTCTTTCAAAACACGTGGATGCGCGGCATCTCTTCACGAGCGTGCTGATTTTTCTGCTGCTCGCCCCGCTCGCTCTCGCCGGAGCGCTCCTGCATTATCCTGCTTACCGCCTGGCCGGCTTCTTCGCCACCAGATTTTCGCAGAATTCGGATGATGTCGTTTCTACCTTCAAGGTGCTTACCGCGATGCTGCTCTTTCCCCTGACGTGGATCGTGCTGGCGGGTGGCGCGTATTTGCTTGCCGGCGGACTCGCGGCCCTCTGCGCGCTTCTTTTCGTCCCGCTGGCCGGTTACGTGGCGTTGCGTTTCTTCGAGGAATTCGACCGCTTCGTGGGTGGCGCAAGGGCCTGCGCCTTCTTCGTCACGCAACGCCGCTTCTTCAAGCAACTCCTCGCCGAACGCAAGGCCATCTATAAAGAGATATTTGAGCTTGGCGATGAGGCGGCGCGCGCCGGCGCACTGAAGACGGTCGTCGAGGCTTAGAAAATTCTCCGGCCGAGAGGTAAGCCTGACCGCTGACGCGCGCTCTAGCTCGGACACAGGCGTTCGCCATTCTTCTGCTGTGAGCGTTCAGTCATCAGCCAGCAGCGGTCAGCCGGTCATCTGTGGTGTCAATCTTTCGTGACGCGCGTGCCGGGACGCGACGGGCGCCGGCGCGCGCTTCTTTAGCGTCAGTTCGGCATAAGCGGGCGAGGACC
>JANOGZ010001196.1:0-6558 GCA_031406255.1 Pyrinomonadaceae bacterium
TCCGCCACCTGTTCCACGGCCACCTGAGCGCGATAAATCGATGGGTGTTAAAACGAGCGGCCCACGCTTTGTTTACACTTTGGCATAAACGCGAAGAGGCTGCCCTTTGAAATGGGCAGCCTCTTCGCGTTTCTCCCAAAGTGAAACCAGAGCGTGCGCCGCTCGTTTGAACACCCTTCGATTTAGCGCGCTCTGGTCGCCGTCGAACTGGTGGTGGAAGCCACTCCGCCGACGAGCATTTCGTCGAGCGAGGTGTATTCCTTGCCCTGCGCGCGCGCGACCGCTTCGTAAGTGAGTTTTCCGGCATAAGTATTGACGCCCGCCTTTAAACCGGGGTCGCTCTCGATGGCTTCGAGGAAGCCGCGCCGGGCGAGCGTCAGGACATAGGGCAGCGTCGCATTGGTCAGCGCGAAGGTGGAGGTGCGCGGCACCGCGCCCGGCATGTTGGCGACGCAGTAGTGCAGCACGCCCTCGACGTAGAAAGTGGGATCGGAGTGGGTCGTCGGTCGCGTCGTCTCGATGCAGCCTCCCTGATCGACCGCGACATCAACGATGACGGCGCCATTCGGCACATCCTTCAGCATGTTGCGCGTGATGAGTTTCGGCGCCGCCCCACCCGGCACGAGCACCGCGCCGACGATCAGATCGGCGTGCGAGATCGCCTCCTGAATCGCATAGGCGCTCGAGGCGAGCGTCGTGATGCGCGAGAGAAAAATGTCATCGAGCTCGCGCAGGCGATCCAGGTTGTTGTCGATGATCGTGACATGCGCGCCCATCCCGACGGCGATCTTGGCGGCGTTGGTACCGACTACCCCGCCGCCGATGATGCAGACGCGCGCCGCCGGCACGCCGGGCACGCCGCCGAGGAGCACGCCGCGACCGCCGCCCATCTTTTCCAGATACTGCGCACCGATCTGAATCGCCATGCGCCCCGCCACCTCGGACATCGGCGTCAGCAGGGGCAGCGTGCCCCGCCGATCCGTGATCGTCTCATAGGCGATGCCCGTCACTTTGTGTTCGAGCAGTTGTTTGGTGAGTTCATAATCGGGCGCGAGGTGCAGGTAGGTGAACAGCAGCTGGCCTTCACGCATGCGGCCGTATTCGGGCGCGATCGGCTCTTTGACTTTGACGATCATCTCGGCCTGCTGCCACACCTCATCGGCCGTATCCACCAGCGCCGCGCCGGCGCGGTTGTACAACTCATCCTCGAAGCCCGAGCCCTCGCCCGCGCGGCGCTCGACGACTATTTTGTGACCCGCATCCGTCAACGCGCGCACGCCGGCGGGCACCAGGCCCACCCTGTATTCGTTGTCCTTGATTTCTTTGGGGAGTCCGACAATCACTTTGGCTGGTTCTCCAATCGTTGAATTTAAAAGACGGAAGGCCGCTCCGGTTCAGGATGCAGGGCAGCTGTTCACGGCTCTGAGCGTTTCTATCTGCACGGGCTGATGCTCATCCGACTTCCGAAGCTCAGACGTCTTCATTGAGCCGGCACATCATATAACCGTCCAGATCAGGGCCGTCGGCGTTCGTCAACACGTTATCCATCCAGGCCTGCCGCTCGAAGCCCAACACGCGCAGGTCCCAGACACAGACGATTACTCCGGTCGGCGTGAGATAGCGCAGTGCTGTCGGCTGATCAGAAGGAGACGCGTAGACATGATGGTGGAGTTCGTTTTCATCCGCCCACCAGTCGACAAAGATGAAATTGGCGCCGCGTCCGTCGTGGACGCCGAGGAAACCGACCCCGTAGCGTCCCTCCGCCTGTGCCGGTTGCGGCAGACGCTCGACGGCGATCCGCTTCGCCGCTGCCACCAGCTCTCTGCGCGGAGCCGGCCGCCGGTAGGCGATGCCGTAAACCTTCAGTCTCCAACCGGATTCGTGCCAGTCTTCGAGAAACCTGATCGGACGGGCTTCGTAGGGCTCACAGAGTTCAAGCATCCGTCCTGAAAAGTTCCATCCTATTCGAAATTCACTTCGTCGATCTGCGCGCGCTGCAAACGGCCGCTGTAGTCAACGTAAATGGATTTCCACTCGGTGAAAATATCCAGGACCTGCGTGCCCGCTTCGCGGTGGCCGTTGCCGGTGGCCTTCGTGCCGCCGAACGGAAGATGGACTTCCGCGCCGATGGTCGAGGAATTGACGTAAAAGATGCCGGTGTACATTTCGCCCATCGCGTGGAAGGCGCGGTTGACATCCCGCGTGTAAATCGAGGCCGACAGGCCGTAGCGCACGCCGTTGGCGATCTCGACCGCCTCATCGAGGGAAGCGGCCGGAATGACGGCCGTCACCGGCCCGAAGATCTCCTCCTGCGCGATGCGCATTCCGGGCGCGACATCCGTGAACACGGTCGGCTCGATAAAGTACCCGCGGGCGTGCTCGCCGTGCGTCAGCCGCGTGCCCCCGCAGGAAAGCTTCGCGCCGTCCTCGCGCTCGCCGATCTCGATATAGCCGAGAATCTTATGAACCGCGTCGGCGTTGATCACCGGCCCGACCTCGGTCTTCGCGTCGGCGCCATTTCCGACGCGAAGCTGTGCGGCGCGCACGATCAGTTTTTTGCAGAACTGCCTGTAGACTTTCTTGTGGACGACGAGGCGCGACGAGGCCGTGCAGCGCTGCCCCGATGTTCCGAACGCGCCCCACACCGCGCCTTCGATCGCCAGATCAATATCGGCGTCGTCCATCACGATGATGACGTTTTTGCCGCCCATCTCGAGCGAGCAGATCGCATCTCGTTCGGCGCAGGCCGAAGCGACGAGGCGTCCCGTCGCGGTCGAGCCGGTAAAGGAGATGAGCCGCACCGATGGGTGCTCGGTTAAAGCTTTTCCGGCCAGCTCGCCATGGCCGGTCACGAGATTGACGACGCCCGCGGGGATGCCCGCTTCCGCGCACGCCCTGACCAGATTGAGCGATGAGAGGGGCGTATCTTCCGCCGGCTTGAGCACGACGGTGTTACCGCACACGAGCGCCGGAATGAGTTTCCACGACGGGATCGCCATCGGGAAGTTCCACGGCGTGATCAGGCCGCACAGCCCGACGGGCTGCCGCACGCACATCGCAAACTTGTCGGGCATCTCGGCCGGAGTGGTGAAGCCGTGCAGCCGACGGCCCTCCCCCGCCGTGTAATAGGTACAGTCGATGGCCTCCTGCACATCGCCGCCGGTCTCTTTCAAGACCTTGCCCATCTCGCGCGTCATCTGCGCGGCGAAAGTACCCTTGTTGCGGATCAGGATTTCACCGAGACGAAAGAGGATTTCGGCGCGCCGCGGCGCGGGCGTGCGTCGCCAGCGATCGGCCGCGCCACGCGCTGCCTCCACCGCGCGATTGACGTCTTCCTCTGTCGAGAGCGGGAAGCGGCCGATACAATCGCGGGTGTCTGCCGGGTTGATGTTTTCGAAGGTCTCACCGCTCGTGCTCGCCGTCCACTCGCCATTGATGTAATTGTAGTAAGTCTTGACTGACGTGCGCGCCGCCGTGAGTGCCGCGCTTCCGGCGCGTCCGTTTTTTTTGCTGTTCTTGCTGAGAGCTTTGCGGGCCTGTGCCATAAGGTAATGAGTCCGAAGTCCGGGGTCCGGAGTCCGGAGTCCAAAGCTTGGATTTGACTTCAGACTTCGGACTTCAGACTCAAGACGGTCATTGGTAGGTGAATTGCAAGATGCTTTGAATGCTGCGACCGCCGGCGCTGGTGACGACGTTCATCACCACCGCGTCACCGGGTTTGAGTCCACTGATGATGCGCTCAAACTCGGCGAGCGTCGTGACCGGCACGCGGTTGACGCGCTGAATCACGGACCCTTCGCTGATTCCGGCATCGAAGGCCAGCCCGCCTTCGTCAACATCTCTGACGAGTAAGCCCCGCACGCCTTTCAGATTTCTCTCGGTCGCGATTTGCGGCGTCAGTTCGCTGAGCGTCAGGCCGAGGAGCGGGCGATCGCTCACCGCCGGCGTATCCTTCTTGCCAGTCTCGCTCGGCCGCGCGACTTGCTCGCGCACCGGCGTTGACAATCGCGCCGGTCGTTCGCCGATGGCGACGCTGGCCGTGCGGCGTTCGAGCTTGCCATTGATCTCGCGCAGGTAAACGACCTGCGCCGTCTGCCCGACGGCGATGGCCGCCACTTTGTTGATCAAATCCTGTGCGCTGGTGACCGGCTGATTGTTGAGCTCGATGATGACGTCGTTGGTCTGGATGCCCGCCTTGGCGGCCGGGCCCTGTTCGTCGGCGACATCGCGGACGATCGCGCCCTTCGCTTCCGCCATACCGTAGACGCGCGCGTATTCCGCTTTCACCGGCTCGAGATAGATCCCGAGGTACCCGCGCCGCACACGGCCGTCGGCGACGATCTGCCGGTAGACGAAATTGGCCTCGTTGGCCGGCAGAGCAAAGCCGATACCATTATAGTCGCCGGTCGAGGTCGCGATCTGCGAGTTGATGCCGATCACTTCGCCGCGCATATTGATGAGCGGCCCGCCGGAGTTGCCACGATTGATCGCCGCGTCGGTTTGCAGGAAGCGCTGGAAGCTCGACGCGCCGGGCGTGCCACGCTCCTTGGTGGAGATGATGCCGGCCGTCACCGTCTGCTCCAGCCCGAAGGGCGAGCCGATGGCGAGCACCCAGTCGCCGACCTGCGTATCTTCTGAATTTCCCAGCTTGACGGTCGGCAGATCGCGCGTCGTCTCGACTTTGATGACGGCCAGATCGGTCTCTTCATCGACACCGATGACGCGCCCGCGCAGCGTCTCGCCGCTCTGGAGCCTGACGAGAATCCGGGTCGCGTCTTCGACGACGTGCTGATTGGTCAGAATCAGGCCCTTCGGATCAATGATGAAGCCGCTGCCGACGCCGCGCGCGGAGCGGCGCGCGTGGCGGCGAAACATTTCCAGCAGCGGATTGTCTGATGATCCATCCTTATCTTCGCCCTCGCCGGCTCCACCGCTGCCGGCGCGCTCGGCCACCTGTGGCGCGGTGAAGGTATCAATATTGACGACGGCCGGCTCGACGCGCCGGGCAATCTCGGCGAACGACGCCGAGAGCGCTTCCGGAGCGCGCGCAATCTGCGCTTCATTCTGCGCCACGGCCGGAATTCCGGCGAGCATCGCGCCGATGCCGGCGCCGACCACCAGGCACGCGACGGCCAGCGCGGCGATCCATACCTGAAGTTTACGCAGGATCGCGCGCTCCGCATCAGTTGTTTGGCCTTTGGGAAGTTGATACATAATGCTTTTACCACCTTAGAGGAAGAAGAGCCGTTATCATTATCAGGAGCCCGTACGCTACGGGAGCTTTTCGCGACTGCGCGTCTCGCCCGAACGCATGCGTTCACCATGCCGGGGATCACGCGCGACGCGGCGAAGGTCTTGAGAGTATAACGAAACCGGAGACGCGCCGCAAAGCACAAAAGCCGGTTGCTGCGGAAGATCGAAGCCGCACCCGCTAGCTTTCCTCGAGCGTCCGCGGCTCACGCCCTTCCGCTGTGCGTGATTCGCCCGCCACTTCTTCCTCTCCCCTCTCGCTCCAGCGCACTTCCGAGATGATGATGCCACCGAAAATAAGCGCCGCGCCCGCGCCGGCGCGCCCGCCCATCCACTCGTTTGCGCCGCGCACGGCGACGGCAAAAGCGGTCGCAAAAACCGGCTCCAGACTAAAGATAATCGCGGCGTGCGTCGCCGATGTGCGCGCCTGGCCCCACGTCCAGAAGAAGAAGGCGACGACGGTTCCCACCAGCGCCAGATAGACCAGCTGCCACACGACGCGCAGGTTCCAGACGAGCGGCGTCGCTTCACGCGCGATCGCCACCGGTAGCGTCTCGGCGTCCAGCACATTAATGCATAAACGCAGTCCGAACCAGATCACGATGACCATCACGGCTGCGACCGTGATCTGTAGCACCGTCAACTTCCGCACATCGTAGCGGCGCGCGTAGACGCTCATCAGCGCGATGTGCAGCGCGAAGAGAGCCGTGCAGCCGAGCGTAATCACGTCGCCGACGTTCGCGTTGCCTTCCTGCGGGGCGAGTATCAGAGCGCCGCCGATGGAAGCCAGCATTACGCCGATCAGATTCTCCGGACCGGGCCGGACGCCGATCACTAAAAACGCGATGAAGGGGACGAGCGGCGTCGTCAGTCCGGTCACGAAAGCGGATTTCGAGGGCGTCGTGTAAACCTGTCCGATCGCCTGGACGGCAAAAGCGCCTCCGATCAACGCGCCGAGTTTCACCCCCGCCACCCACTCGCCGCGCCGCGCCCCTCTGACTTGTCGATGGAAAAGCGCGATGAGCGCCAGCGCGGCGAGCGCGAAACGAACCGCGAGATAGGCGAGCGGCGGCCACTGATCGAGGATGTCCTTGGCCGTGACGAAGGTCGAGCCCCAGATGAGCGTCGTCATCACCAGCGCACCATCGGCGGCGAGATTGTTTTTCAAACGCATAGAGAAGAGATACAGACTTCTAAATCTTGGAGCATCATTCAGTATCAGAGCATCACGGCGAGCCTGCTACAGGCTTTCGATAGCTGTCAACCATATTTTGTTCAGGGGTTATGACCGGGTAATGATGACCAGGT
>JANOGZ010001197.1:0-1368 GCA_031406255.1 Pyrinomonadaceae bacterium
GTCGCTCGTCTCGCAGGGAGATAACAGGCTACCAGTGCCGTTATTGTGAGCAGTACTGAGACACCCGCGAACACCGCCGGATCGCCGGCGCTGACCCCGTATAGCAGATTCCGCATCACCCGCGTCACGGCAAAGGCCCCAACCAAGCCTATCCCTACCCCCAGGAGAGCGAGCAGCATACCCTGACCGACTACGAGCCGGAGCACATCACCCCGTCGCGCGCCGAGCGCGATGCGGATGCCGATCTCATGTGTGCGCTCGGTCACCGCATAGGCCATCACGCCGTAGAGGCCGACGCTGGCTAAGACAAGCGCCGTAAGCGCAAAGCTTCCCAGTAACAGCATCTGGAAGCGGCGCGGAGCAACTGAGCGGGCAAGCAGTGTATCCATCGTACGGATTTCGCCGATAAGCAGATCCTTATCGACCTCTTTGATCACACTGCGCACAGAGGCTGCTAACATCGCCGGATCGGACGAAGCGGCGCGCACCACCAGATGGAGGTTGCGCTTGGGAGTCTGAAGGTATGAGACGTAGAACTCCGGGTGCGCTTCTTCATCAAGTCCTCGATGCCGTACGTTTCCGACAACGCCGACGATTTCACGTGGCGGCTCGTCGCCAATCAGGAGGCGCTTGCCTAACGAATCTTCGCCCATAAGGTAGCGGCGGGCGAACGCTTCATTAACGATCAGGACCCGCGGCGAATCCTTCACATCCTGCTCAGTGAAGACTCTTCCTTGACGCAGTGGAATGCCCATCGCGTGGAAATAATCAGGACTGACGATTTGGTATCTGACGCTTGGCTCCTGTCCGGGAGCAAATGGCGGGCGACCTTCGATCTGGAAGACGTTATAACTATCCCTGCTGCCGAGGGGCAGGAGGCTCGCTGCGCCGGCTGCTTCTACTCCGGGCAGCGTCCCGAAGCGCCGGAGCACCTGCTGGTAGAGGGCCGCCTGCCGGTCCGGCTCCGGATATTTTGTTACTGACAATGAAAGGCTGGTCGTGAGAACCCGCTCGGTCTCATAGCCCGGGTCGGTTTGGAGTAAACGCACAAAACTTTTAATCAGCAGTCCGGCGCCGATCAGAAGCATCAGCGACAGCGCAACCTCGGAGACAACCAACAGTCCGCGCAGACGATTGCGGCGTGTGCCTTCCGTGGAACTTCTACCACCTTCTTTGAGCGACTCGTTCAGGTTTGTCTTTGACGCTTGCAACGCGGGGACGAGTCCGAAGACGACTCCTGTAAGAATCGAGAGGACAAGCGTGAAGCCGAGCACCGAAGGATCCAAATTGACATCTGTGAGGCGCGGGAGCGTGGCAGGACCTGCTGCCACGATCATATCAACCAACCACTTTGCGAGCAGCAACCCT
>JANOGZ010001254.1:0-1094 GCA_031406255.1 Pyrinomonadaceae bacterium
GTCCAAAGAGCAGCGAGCCGAAGGAGGAACTCCCGCCCGACCTCGTCAATACGCCGCAAGATGCCGAAATCGTGCGTGTCACGGCGGCGGTCGTCAACGTCGAGACGGTCGTCTATCACAAAAAGAGCGGACAGATCATCACCGGTTTGAAGAAAGAGAATTTCGCCATCTTCGAAGACGGAGTCAAGCAGGAGATTACGAACTTCTCGACACCCGAAGCGCCGATCACGGTCGCGATGGTGCTCGAATACAGCAGGCTGACAAATTATCTCGGCGGTGATCGATTCGAGCCGGGCATCTACGAAGTCCTGCGGCCGATGGCGCTGTTTCTCTCGCAGTTTATCAGGCCGCCCCAGGATTACGTCTCGGTCGTCGCCTACGACGTGCGCCCGACCCCGATCACGGATTTCACCAACGATCCGGCGCGGATCAATCAGGTGATCAATCTTCTCCTGCGGAACAATCCGGCGTCGAGCGAAGCCAACCTCTTCGACGCGCTGAAACTCGTTCTGGTCGGCGGACGCGGCGATTCGGTGGTTCTGGAAAACACCAAAGAGCGGACGACCGAGTATGCCGGGCTGGCGAGCCTTCAGGGCCGTCGCCGCGCGGTGATTCTCGTCAGCTCGGGCATTGATACCTTCAGCAAGATCAACTACGGCGATGCGCGCAAGATCGCGCAGAACGCGGGCGTGCCGATCTACATCATCGGCACCGGTAACCTCTTTTATAAGAAATACGAGTCGCGTATCGGCGCGACCGACAGCCTTTCGGGCGCGCCCGGCCGTCTGACGATCCTTCAGGCGCAGAATGCGCTTCGCACCTTCGCCAAAGAGACGGGCGGCGCATATTACCCGATCACCTTCGAGGGCGAGTTGCCGAGCGCGCTCGGTTCGATCAACTCGCTGATGAGAAATCAGTACAGCCTCGGCTACCGGCCGGGCGAGCGGCGCGACGGCAAGCAGCGTAAGCTCCTGGTAAAAGTTGATGTCGATGGCGACGGCACATTTGATGAGAAAGAGTTTGTGGTGCAGAACCGCCAGTTCTATAACGCGCCGAAGAGCTGATCAGCACCGCAGAGCGAGAATCAGGAAGGG
>JANOGZ010001289.1:0-2085 GCA_031406255.1 Pyrinomonadaceae bacterium
TTCCAGCAAAGCGTAAGAGATAAGATGCGCCGAATTATAAACAGTGCTCCGCGGATTGTTGATGTCCCAGAGTCCGCCGACGTCCCGGTGAGCCTCGAAGCCGTCGAACGGAATACCGAACCTTTTCAGGTTTCTCGCCCCGGCAATCCCCGCCGGTCCCGCTCCGATAATCGCATACTTTTCCCGTGTGTCCATGCGCAAGTTATGAGACGAAAGACATCATCCATCGAGCGGACGCGCCATCACGAAAATGGAGGTGATCCGGCATGCCCCGACGAGAATGGTAATAGAATGATCTGGCTGCTTCAGGTGTGACGATCGAGTTGACCGCTCGGTTAGTGTCGTTGCGCCGCGATGGTTGAACGTCTGATGTAATACAGCGCGATGCCGCTTATGATTACCGCCGACACCACCAGCAACTGCCATGGATCAGCACCCGCGCTGCCGATGATTGCCACGACCACAACGATGGCGACAACCATCGGCGAAAGTGTCATGAGTATCAGACCGAACCCCTCGCCCGGCGCTTGCATGGGGTTCGACATCTCTCGCAGCCGAAGCTTCATGAAGACGACGAATTCCAGCGCCAACACGGCGGTGTAGAGCAGGATGTCGATGATCACGAGCCTGCCGAATGGCATGGCGGCGAAGACGGCCGAGACCGCGCACAGGATGACGAGCGCCGTCGTCGGCACGCCCGTCCGCTCGGAGACGCGCGCCAGAGACATTGGTAGCCAGCCGTCACGGGCCATCACGGATGGCAAACGCGAGGAGTACAACAATTGGCTGTTAAAGAGCGACCACGCCGAAACGAGTGCGGCGCCGGCCACCAGAACGCCCAGCCACCGCCCGCCGATGATCTCCGCGATCACCGGCCAGCCCGCCGACTCATTCCAGACAGACGGATCGGTTGTCACAGAGATTCCCGCCAGTAACGGCAGCGCGTAAGCGCCGACTATCAGCGGCAACGACACCATCAGAGCGCGCCGGTAATTGCGCTGCGCATCGTTAACTTCGCCGGCGAAAGTCGTGACATTATCCCAACCGATGTAGTTCCACAGGATGGTCGCCAGTCCCAGCGCCAGCAATCCCTCTTTCTGGCTGGCGAGACCGCTCGTCAGGGCTCCGCTGATCCCCCCCAGCGCCTCCCCTCGCATCAAGCCGATGATAACCAGCAGGGCAAACGGTGTCAGCACGAGCGCGAGGTGAATCACCGCGTTTCGCCCGACGGCACGTGCCCCACGCCAGTTGAGCGCAAGGGCGGCCGCAATCAACGCCACCGCAATGAGCCACCGCATCCCGAATACCTGCCACGAGGCTGAGCCGTTCTCGTCCAGCGCCAGCGGTGGATAGAAGTAAGCGAGGTAGTTCACGAACAGCACCGGATAGATCGCCATGTCCACGGCTGTGTCGCAGAGACTCCACCAGCCCGCCTGCACGCCCCAGAAGTTTCCGAGGGTGTTACGTATCCAGACATAATACCCGCCCTGTTCCGGCATCTTGCTTGACAGGTCGGCGACCATCATCGTAATCGGCAGGCTCCACACGAGCGGTATTAATAAAACCAGCAGCACGGCCCACCCGGCCCCGACTCCGCCGACAAGCGGCTCGAGGCCATACGCTCCACCACAGACGGTGAAGAAGATCACGCTGACCAGCCCGAGAAGGCTCATCCGCCGCGCGCGCGGCACACTAAGGGGCAGAGACGCCGCCGGAGTCGTGACATCAGCAATTGAAGATTGCAAGGCTGGATACCGCCTTTCGTTGACAGATTGTCCGAGCAAAAGATTACAGGCAGCACATGAGACGAGATTCCCGGGCGCGGTGCGTAACTCATTTTACAATACTTGATTTTGAAACAACTCGAAGAAGAAATAGCGACGGACCACTTGTCCGGCCCGCAGCGCCTGACCGCTTTGCGCGTCGTGCCCGCGGCAATTAACCGAAACGACGGCCTCGCGGCGCGCGGTCGGGGTAGAGAGCCCCGCGCCGCCTTCCGGAAACTCCTATCCCATCATGTTGTTTCTTAGAAGACCCGCAGAAGCAGCAGTATCACCAAAATCAGCAGAACCAGGCCGAGCGTGC
>JANOGZ010000282.1:0-1426 GCA_031406255.1 Pyrinomonadaceae bacterium
GTCGTCGGGGCGGTCGCGCGCCGCTCGGATTCCGTCACCCCGGAGCATCCGCCCGCGACACCCGTCGCCGCGATTAGAATACCTATTACGAAGACCTTCTTCATCGGAATTCATATCTCCTTATAATCTGATTACTGCTAAATTATGCATCCGGCGCCGGGCCAACACGCACCCGACAAAGACAAAATTCAAACGCTCGCAGCCCCGCAAAGCCTGTGGCCAGGCGAGGCCGATCGTGCTTTTTCTCGTGGCCCCCACGACAGGCGAAAATGGTCGGGCAGTGCCGAATGATGATTATAGATCGTACCACGCGTGTTCGCTTGCGTAAGCAGACGGCTGTGAGTCCCGCTCGCAGCAAGCGCGCCGGCCTATCAAACTCGCGCGCGCGCGGGCGACGCGGCCCCGGATGAGAAGCGAGGCGTCACCGATCAATTTTTCAGGCGGCGATGTTTTCAACGGGCGGTGGCTCGCGCGGGGCATCAAGATACGCCTCGACCGTCTTGTAAAGCTCTTCGTCCATGAAGACCGTAATGTGGCGGTAAGACCTGGAGAGCTCCTCCACTGTCTGCGAGCGCAAAGCGCCCCGGTAGGTATCAATGAATTCCATCAGGGTTGCCCGCAAGAGCATCAATTCGCGGATAACTTCCTTCAGTTCGTAGCCCTGTTGCCACCTCACACGGCCATGCGCTGTGCCCTTCACGGGCATCTCGGTGAGGAGTGATCCGCTGGCCAGCGCGTGTTGCAGCTCCTCGACGATTTGCGGCACGTGATCGATCAGTTGCATATAGCTCAGTTGCGCATCCGATTGAACGCGTTTGTCTGAGATCACCTTTTCCGTCCAGGCACGCACAATCGCCTCCGAACCGTTTTGTAACAAACGACTGATTTCTTTTTCCATGGGGGAAATCCTCCATCAAATAAATCAAGGGATTTTGATGGGCCTTCAGCGGTCGTAAGGATGACCGCACGCAATGATTATAAACGCCAGCGTAGAATATCATAGAGGCTCGGCCGCAAAGCAATGATTTGACCGCGCGGCGTCAAGAGTGCGACGATACGGAGCTTCATTAGATGAGCCTTTATCTTTTAAGGAGACAAATAACGTGGAGATTGATCCCAAGAAGGTCAGAACCCAGGAGGACGAGGGCGAGCCCGCGCCGATCGATCAAGTCGAGGAACGTGTGGAAGCCCAGATGAAGCGCATCGAAGGCCGCGCCAAAGAGCGGGTAGCGCAGGGATTACAGGATAAAGAGCTAGAGCGGGAGGGGCGTAAACTCAAGGAAGAAGGCCAGCACGAGCTTGACCAGCAGCGCCAAAAGGAATAAGCGAGCGAAAATCCGGCTCTCCGAGGAGCGCGTCTCCGACGCCGTATTAAGGTGCGCCTCCCGCGCCCGCGCCACCTGAAATGGCCTGCTCGATGGCGAGG
>JANOGZ010001372.1:0-1752 GCA_031406255.1 Pyrinomonadaceae bacterium
GTAAGCGCGGAAGATTTTTTTACGCGCGTAGCGGCGGGCCAGCGAATACCGGTCTTGAGCAAGTCTTGGATCACTTCGCGGTTATGGTTTTCATGGAAGAAGCTGTAGATGGCTTTTATGTGAGCGTAGCCTTGCACCGCATCCGGGTCGTTATTATAGTCGGCGTTGAACCAGTCTAGGTTGAGCGGTTCAATGACCGTGGCCACAGTTACCTCGTCGCTCCACCAGTAACAGCTGTCGTCGCTCGCATTAGCATCACCTTCGGCGTCCTCCATACCCAGAGAGAAGTTGTGCAGCGGGCCACCGCCGTCCCCCTCCTCCGTGAAGTCGAGTTTCAGGAGCACCTCCCCGCTGTGCGCATCGACAAATACCTGCATCGGCTCGCCTCCCCCCATCACCACCTGCCATACCAGATGCGGCTCTGACTTCAGCTGACTGCTGAACAGACTCAGGTCGAATACCATCAACTTCGTCGGCACCACAAGTCCTCCTGCGGGACGCCCCAACGCCGTCCGCACGACGGCCTCCGCCTGCTCCTCGTAAATCGCTGGCATGGTGTCGAGCATGGTATCTGTCAGCAGACCACCACCGGTGTAAAACACCTGCCCGCCGTCGAGGCTGACGAGGAGTTCTGCGCCGAAGACCTGCACGGCCCGGAAGGTCTGGTAGAAGAGAACACCCTCATGGGGCAGGCCATGCACCCGGCGCACCTTGAGCGCGAGGTCGGGGCTCGCCTGCGCGTAGAGGTCTTGGTACTGGCCGAGGAAGTTGCGCGCCCGCTCGACGGCGTTGGCGCCAGCGACGGCGACGCGTGCCGTGACCGAGCGTGGGAAGCCATTGGTGAAAGAGATGTCGACGGGCGTTTTGGAGGTGGCTTGCAGTTGTCTGAGCGCCACGACCTGTGGGTCGGAAGACTCGCTTGATCTTTCCTCCTCACGCTGAGCGTTGACCTGTACGGACACGAGAGCGGAACTTAAAACAGCGAAACTCGTGACGACGGCGAGAACTACTGCGAGCAGCCTTTTCATGATCTTTCCTTTCGGGTTTGTTTACTAACTCTCCATTTTCACGCCCCGACGACTGGTGATCGCCGGGCGGCATGGGTCTCACGGGCAATCGCGCGATGTTCCGCCAGCGACCGCTTTCGGTTTGCCGCGGCCGCTTTCACTGCCCCGCTTTCAATGACCTCGCAAACAGCGTCTGACAACCGCTTTCGCCTCCATCGAACCAGCCTCGGTCTCGCTGTCGCTGATACTTCCACCGCTTGCCGGGGCCACTCTCCGCACACCGATTGGCGCCTCGAACACCTCCGCGACCGCCTGTGGCGCGCTCTCCGGCATGTCTTTCCGGGCTTCTTTCTTCGCCACCCCGGTCATGGGGAAGTCAATACCGGCTACTTCTTCAATATCGAACGTGATCGGAGCGTGTGCGTTTTCCACCTCGAGCCGGATGGAATCTGTGTCGGCGTTGGGGAGTCGGCCACGAATGATGGGACCGTTTTTGATGTGGACGCGCACCGCCGGTTTGTGGTGGCTGGGGGCGCTGTGAGCCGGTGGCGCGGGATGAAGGGTTTGCGCTCGTGCGGCGGTGTCGACGAAACACAGCACAGTCAAAGCGAGTAGTGCTAAAAGCGCGTATCTCTGTGGCATCTGATCTCTCCTCTTCCAGGTTAAAAGCGGTTTGCGTTGAGCGCGCCTCACATGCGCGGCCTTCTGAAGAACAATTTTTGCGCGGTGCAGCGATTCTTGAATC
>JANOGZ010001376.1:0-1564 GCA_031406255.1 Pyrinomonadaceae bacterium
ACCTTCCAGGTAGATTGAGCGCACCTGCTCCCAATCATCGGCCTTCATTTCCCCTATCATGAGGTTCATCGCCAGTCTTCGGCAGCAACTCCACGCCGTTGCTGTTTTGAATAATGGATAACTGCCCGCCCGCGCGTCAGCGCGCGATGGGCCGGGAGCGCCGCTTCGCGCGTCGTGCTGCGGTTGCGGGAGAAAAGGATTAATGACTGATGTTACGCAAAGCAGAAGCCCTTGATAAACTTGACAGATGAGCAAGTCAATGCTGGACATCTACACGGATTACCTGATCTGTTCGTTTGGGCAAGCCAGCGCGACGGGTCTCGCCCGCTTGCTCTCGCATGAAATCAGTCACGACGCGGTGACCCGCTTTCTCTCATCGGAGCCGAAGACTTCCGCCGCTTTGTGGCATGTCGTCAAGCCATTGGTCAGAGCCGTCGAACAAGACGACGGCGTGCTCATCGTTGACGACTCGATTGAAGAGAAGCCCTCGACCGCTGAGAACGAACTTGTCTCGTGGCACTATGATCACTCGAAAGACCGCACTGTCAAAGGGATCAACTTCCTGACCGCGCTCTATCATGTCTCTGAGGTCTCCTTACCCGTGGCTTTCGACCTGGTCACCAAGACCGTGGATTATTTCGACCCGAAGACCAAAAAGATCAAGCGCAAGAGCGCCATCACGAAGAACGAGCGTTACCGGATGCTGCTCAGAGTCGCTGTGCATAATCAGGTTCGGTTCACCTATGTCCTCAATGACGTGTGGTTTGCCTCATCTGACAACATGAAGTTCATTAAGCACGAGTTGGGCAAAGAGTTCGTCATGCCTTTGAAAGAGAACCGCAAGTTGGCGCTCAGCGCCGGGCAGAAAAAGCACGGTCAATATGTGACAGTCAACACGCTTGAGTTTCGAGCAGCGACGACCCAATCAGTTTGGCTCGAAGAAGTGGATTTCCCACTGCTTCTGACCACAGAGGTCTTCACAAACGAAGACGGCAGTGGCGGCGTGCGCTATCTGGTCTCAAGCGATCTGACACTCAACTTTGACCAGCTCACGAAACTCTATCAAAAACGATGGAGCATCGAGGTCTATCACAAATCTTTGAAGCAGAATGCCAGTTTGGAGAAGTCCCCGACCAGAACCACGACTACCCAACGCAACCACTTGTTTGCTTCCCTGTGTGCTTACGTCAAATTGGAAGCTTTGAAGATCAAGACCGGCGTCGGTCACTTTACGATCAAGTCAAAGATCTATTTGGCGGCTCTGAAGGCAGCTTATGCTGAACTTGTCAAACTTAATCCGCAGCCTCTCGCTGCGTAACATGAGTGAATAATCAAGACTTTCCGTTGCGCCTTTCGCTGATGTAGCGCTCGACCGTGTTGATGAGGGCGTTCAAGCGATCATCGGTGTCGCGTTCGCGAAGGTCAACGGCCTTCACCGATTCGCTGAGGTCCTTAATCTCCCCCGCCTGAATCTCCGCGACCGCGAGCAGGGCTGCGATCGAATCGACCGTGCGATCTAACTTCTCCGACACCTTGCCCACGGTGGCCGTGGTCTGCGCCCAGC
>JANOGZ010000003.1:0-9341 GCA_031406255.1 Pyrinomonadaceae bacterium
AAGCCGAGGGGGTCGCGTTTGAATTCGGGCCAGGTCAGTTGGGAAGAGTGAGCGACGGCGCGGAGTTGAGAGGAGAGGCGGGCGAGGAGACCTTCGTCCTCTAACATCGTCAGATGATATTCGCCGGTGAAAGCCGGTGGCAGCACGCCGGTCTCCGGCAACGCATCCGATCCAGGCTGTTCCGCCAGACGGGCGCGCAGTTTTTGATCGTACAGAGGCCAGTAGCTCTCCTCCGGCATCGCGGTTTGCGTGGCCTGATCAAAAATGCGGAGTGTTTCCGTCATCGAATGGTACTGGGCAAGGCAGTCAGGGCATCCATCCACTTCTGCGCGCAAGCGCTGCGCTTCCCCGGCATTCATTTCATTGAACAGCAGGTCGACTAAAGAATCTTTTATCACGCGGCAATCGTGCATGGCTCTTTCCTCCGAAGCTCAACCGTTATCGCCCGCCGGGAAGCGGCGCGCATTCGGCCGCTTCCAAATCGACGCCGAGATGTCTGCGCAGTTTACTGACGGCCCGGAACAGCGATTTCTTGACGGTTCCCGTGGAGCACCCGAAGACTTCGGAAATCGCCTCACAGGTCATTCCTTCTCGGTGCTTCAACAAAAAGATTAATCGTTGCTGCGGCGTCAATTCACCGAGGGCCCGCATTACCTTTTCAACGAGCATCTTCTTCTGGAGAGATTCTTCTATCTCGTGGGAACGATGCAGCGCCGGCACGTCGTGCTCCGTGGCGACCGCGTCCAACTCCTCCATTCTGACTTGTGTCCGTTGGTGGCCTGTCATAAAAGTTGTTTCCCGCCGGTGGTTGAGAAAGGAGTTGATCGTAATTTGCCGTAGCCATGTGTAGAAGCTCGCGTCTCCCCGAAATTTGGCGATGGCCCGGTAAGCTTTCAGCCACACTTCCTGCGAGAGATCTTCCGCGTCATGCGAATCACGACAATAGTGGAGCGCGAGCGAGTAAATGCGGCGCTGATAGCTTCTCGCCAGCGTGCAAAAGGCTTCTGTATCGCCCGCCTGCGCCCGCCCGATCAATTCATTTTCGGTGCTCACTGATATTATGTACCCCTTACGCAAGGTCACTCATATAGACACAGGTGCGGGGTTATTGGTTGGCGGGTCGGTGATTTAATTTGCAGCCTGGAGTACCGAAGAACGCGCGGATAGTGGACTGGCCGTGCGGAAACTGCTAATTCATGTCCTGATCGACTGTGGGGCAGCGGCCAAAATGCGCCGGAGTATAGAAATGATCGGGTGAACAACGGCAGCATGGGCCGAATGACGTTGATTGAAAAAGCCCCCGGCAAAAGCTAAAGATCGGAGATATACCAGATCGGCGCAGGGGTGAATTCGGTTTACGCGGCGTTCTTCACTTCGCGAGAATCTCTTTGAAGAATTCCAGCGCGCGCTCATCTCCCGACCGTGCCAGCAGCGAGATCGCCTGTCGGCGCACCTCCGCCTTCGGATGCGTGCGGGCGATCTTGATGAGCAATGGCACGCTCTCATCCTTCGGTCGCCGGCTGATAGCTACCACTGCTTGCTTTTGCACTTCGGTCTCGGCATCGCTTTTATCAACCGTCTCCGTCAGCGCGGTGAGGCCGCGTTGACCCGCCTTTTGACCGAGATGCTGGAGGGCCTTTTTTCTTAGCTCGAGGTCGGGCTCACTGTTCGCGATCTTAATCAGGAAATTCACCGCCGTATCGCTATTCTCGTGATCGGAGATGGCGCTGAGGATACGTCTCTTCAGTTCGCGATTCGAGACGCTTTGATAGAGGTTCTGAAGGATTGCGAATGCGCCCGCCTCACGGCTGTGGCCGAGTGCCGAGACGGCTTGTTTGCGGACTTCGATGCTTTCCCGCTCATTGCGGGCGAGCTCCGTAAAAAGCCCTTGCCGGCCGGCGCCGCCCGGAACCTGGGTAAGCCAGAAGACCGCTTTCGCCCGCACGCTCTCGAGCGCTGAACTACGCACAAAATTCTCCAGGATGGGACCGACGCGCGCTTCATCATCATGAAGCGCGATCGCGAACAACGCGCGCTCAGCCACGCCTCTGGCTTGATCCGCTTCGACGAGGCCGCGCAAAAGATTCAGGCTCTCCTCGTTTCGCGCGCGCCCGAGCCAGTAAACTGGGTAACCGCTGTATTCGTGGCGGCGGTCGAGGTTATAAACTTCGATGCGCGCGACCGGGCCGCCACCGGACGGATGCAGCAGAAAGACACCGAGGTTGCGCGTCTCGACCGTCGACCCGAGGGCAATCACAGATGTCCCTTGAATATGAATCGTGCTTCCATCGTCATTAATAGATTCAAAGTCGACGGCGACGCCGGGCCGGACCTCAAAAGAGTAGGCCGTCCAGTAACGTGTTTGCTGACCGCCCCCCAGTTTGATGGCCGCATCCAGCCTGGAACGGAGATCAGAGCCTTCGACGGGAGTAAATTGTTGAGTTTGTGCGCTCGCGGCGAGCGCACAAATCAGCAGTACGCCCCCGAGAAGGATTGATTTTCGCATCCCTGATTATTCTCCCTTCACAATTGACGACATTCGTTTCCGAAGCCGCGAGCGCGCCCCGGATTTTTGGCCGCACTTATCCCCGGGATTCCCGACGCATTCTTATCCTGGCGATGCTCCCACCGGCGAGCGTAAGGCGAATCACCTGAGGCGGGGAATCCGAGTGGCTACGATAATTTTTTCCGGCTGTTTGTCGTAAATGCGGCGCGTGCCGCGCGGTCATGGTTACTGCGAAAATTTCGCGCGAGGGTCTTACTCCGGTATCACTGGAGTAAGATACCCTCAAGGAATTTCAACACCTCCGGGTTTTTGCTGCGGCTGAGATAAGTTATCGCTTTCTTTCTCCTCTCAACCGGCTCGTTGCTTTTGACGACGCTCATCAGCTTTTGCAGCGCCCGTTGTTGCTGTGACCGACCGATCGCGGAAAGCAGTCCGTCTTTGAGTTCTTCGTTCTTCTCGGCGTCGTAAAGCTGCAGGAGGATGTCTAAGAATTGCGTATCATCGGTACGTCTGCCGAGGGAACTGATCGCTTGTTCCCGGAGCTCGAGGTTAGTGGAGCTGCGGGCGATCTCGATCAGCTTATTCTGCGCGCGCGGGCTTTGCCTGTTAGCCAGTCCGGCGACTGCCTGTTTCCTGACCTCTATATCCCGCTCGGCGTCGTAAATCCTGAACAATTCATCGACCACCGGTTCGCCCTTCATCTGAGCGAGCAGATAGATGGCATGCTCACGCACTTTAGGAAATTTCGAGCTTGTCGCGATCCCGCCGAGGAGCCCGATCGCGCGCGGGCTTTCATTTCGCGCAATGGCATGCAGTGCCGTATCAACCGGGCCTTCATCGCTGTAATCGCCTTTGAGCGCCTGTTCGCGCAAGATTTCTAACGCGCTCTCGTCTTCGCTTCGGCCGAGCGCGGCGATCGCCTTGACGCGAAGTTTCTCATCCGGCTCAGTCCGCACGATGTTGATGAGCGCCGGCGTCGCCTGCTTGCCGCCATACTTCCCGAGCAGCGTAATCGCCGCTTCCTTTAAGCGAAGCGGCGCGCGATTGCCCGGTTTCAGAATATCGCTGACGAATGCGAGAGCGCGCACCGGATCGGCGGTGAACAGGCCCTGCAAAGCGATGACCTTGATTTCGATGTTGCCCTCCTGGGTGACATCCGGAATCTGACCCAACTGCGGGGCCATTTCAACCAGCATCACCTGGGCATCATCCTTCCAGCTCGAATTCGGATACTTCTCCATCAACTGTTCGAGGGTTGTGGCAGCATCCTTAAACTTGTTTTGCTTCTTGAAGGAGAAAGCGAGGTAGTAGTATGCCGCATCAACATTTACATCTTGCGGATAGTCGTTGATGAATCTGCCGAAACGTTCTGCCGCCTTCGCCCACTTCGAATCCGAAATAAAGTCTCTTCCTTCGACGAAGGCTTTGAGCGCCGCATCAGAGGTATTCGACGCCTGCACGAGGCGGTTGAGCATCTCCGGCTCCTGATCTCTGGCGAGAGCGGGGGCGCTGCCGGCGAACAGAAAGAAAGCGCCGATGAAGAAGGTCAGCAGAAAGCCGGAGCGTATTGTTCTATTTATGATTTGTTTTCGCATAAAGTTTTAGTGCAGATAGTATTTCAGTTTTTTGAAACCACCGCGGCGCCATCAATGAACCTGCAGGGACGCGATGATCTCTTTTTTCTCCATCCGCTGTTTGATCATCCGAACAGCGTCTCGCGAGGGATTGTCTTGCAAATTGGCGATGTCGAGCAGAAAAGGCTCCAGGCTGCCGAGCACTTCTTCGGCGGGCAGATTGCCCTCGGTTTCGGCATCGCGCCGGAGCACAATGTTGTCGTTCAGCAGTGTTCTGGAGAGACGCTTTTCGTAGGCGATATCCCCGATCGGGGTCTCATCCTCGGCGAAACGTACATTCCTGAACGAGCGAAGTAGTATTTGAGCCTTCTCGATATGACTGGCGATTTCCGCTTCGTTGTGATCAGTGAGCGCCGAGTGAACCCCGGCGTCGACGCTGGCAGCGTCGAAAGGCTCCGTTCCGTCATCTCGTGTAGATGTGTTTGGCGGAGCGGCGTAAGCGTTCCCTTTCCGCTTCACACGCTTGATTTTTTCTTTATTGACGGTCGCCACCGCCGCCGTCATCTGTTGATTGTCAGGGACATCTGAGCTTTGAAGCGCGGCCTTAACTGCGCTTTCTTCCTCGATACGATCAGTAGCTCCGTTAATTTCTCTAACTGCCTTCTCATCCGTTGAAGACTCGTTTTCATTGTGAGCGACAATTGGCGTCTCGGTCTCGCTGTTTCGCTGGGAGCGGTATTTGACGACGCCCGCGGTGATACCGATCACGAAGAGGGCCAACACGGCCGCCAACGCGGGAGTCAAACGCGGGAGCGCAAAAATTGCGCCGGCCGCGATCAGGGACTCGCGCAACCGACTGAGCGGACCCGGCCGGGGCGCGATCTTTTCTTCGTTGATGCGCGCGCGCACGATGTTCCACAGCGCCGGCGTAACTTCAATATCGCGCTCGTAGAGCGAGTAAATCGCCTGTTCGCGCGATAAGGCTTCGCACGCGCAGGCGCAGGCGGCGCAGGCGGCCGTGTGGGCCGCGACATGATCTGCTGTTTGTTCATCAAGCTCGCCGTAAGTGTAATCTTCAATAACGGCCAAGCATTCATCACATCTCATCACTCACACCCCAAATAAGGACTGATCCGGCGGCGCATTTCGGCTCGCGCCCGATGAAGATCGGTTTTCAGCTTCGATATCGTAAAGCCGGTGATGGCTGCGATCTCCTCGTAGCTGCGCTGCTGAAAGACCTTGAGCGTAAAGACCACGCGTTTGTCTTCGTCGAGCGACCCGAGCGCGTCGTGGATCACGCCGTTCAGTTCTTTATCAAGTAACTGCCCCGCCGGTGAAGGATGGCCGTCGCTCAATTCCAGCACTGCGGGGTCGCCGATTTCCACATTGTGATTATCACGGCGGCGTGTGCGAAGCGATTCTCGCGCGACGTTTTTGGCGATTCCGAAGAGCCACGTCGAGAACCTGGCCTCCTCGCGCAGCGCGCCGAGATTACGATAGGCGCGAACGAATGTTTCCTGCGTCAAATCTTCGGCCAGTTCGCGTTCGCCAACCATATCGTAGATAAAACTGATGATCGGACGGGCGAAGCGCTCGAAAATGAGGCGAAAGGCTTCCTCATCGCCACGCCGGGCTTGTGCTACCAGATCCTCGGAACTGTTCATCAACGCCCCGGCGTACACGCCAGGCTGGCCTGCTAGATTCACTTCATTGATCGCCAGCCGCTTCATCATTAATCCCGTTTAGTAAGTGTCATATACGGCCAAAAGGTTGCAGTTTTAACCGTCACCCGGACACATAAATTTCCGAGCGCGCGGGCGAGAAAGGATGATAACAGCCATAGTAAGCGTTGAGCAGTCAGCGCTCAGCCTTCAGCCAAGAAGCGCGCGCCTCGGGCCCGGCGCGTCCCGGCACGCGCGCCATGACAGATCGACACCACAGATGACCGGCTGACCGCTTACCAGTTGTATTTCAGACGTGTTGAGTATATTTCATAATCTGCCCGGAGGGTGCCTGTAATTTGCTCTGAGGGGTGGCGCCAGGGCAGGAAGGACTGACGCCCCTTCCGCCTGGCAGTCAGGGCAAATTCTCCAGAGGGACGGATTTAGACTCGGAGGGTTGTTCGGATTTGCTAAGTTTTTTGGATCAGGAGGCGAAGCGCGCAGGCGTGTGAAGGCGCAGTGTCGGGCGTTCGCCTCTCTCGGGTTATGACGATGGGTATGATTCGCCCTTCAAATAAAGAGGTATAGGACTTAACAGAACCGCTGCTCCGCACTTTATCAGAATCAAGAGGCAAAAAGATCCGAGAAGGGAGAGCACAAATTGCGTGCGCTCGGTTGCGCCTGGGCCCGTGGGGTATTTTTCGTCTGTGTCGTGGCGCACGGCGAAGCCGTATAAGTCATTCTGCTCTTTATTGCCGGGCTCGGCATTCTGGTCTGTGGCGCGCCGTCGTTATCCAATTTATCCGTATCTGTATTATTCCAGAGCAGGCGCTGAGTTTCGGCCCTGACCTTCCTGGGGCGGCTGCGACGATCCTCTTCTTTCCTGAGAGTAATAACCATATCCTTATTAATCTCCGGAAGTTCCAGCATCCGGCCCGCTTCTCGTGAGATGACCGCAGCCTGACCGATAAGACCCCCGAGCGCGGCGGGAGCCTTCCCCTTCTTAACCTCAATAAGACTCGCGATCTCTCTTGTCAGATGATCGGCGTGACGCTTCTCTTCCAGCGCTCGTACGGCCTGCCAATCCTTCGCTTTCAATTTGTGATCGGGCCAGTCGCTTTCCGCTCCGGCCTTCGCCATCAGAATTTCCGGCGTGTGTCCGCGATGAGACGAACTGTGGCGGTTCAGTTCCGCGCGCCGGCGCGCGGATGGCGTACGGCGGCTGTCAGCCAGGCTCGTGTTTAGCAGTGCCACATCGAGCGTATTCTTTGCCGTGAACGCTTTCTCCCGAGCAACACCCGAATTCGGACAGACCGGCTGATGCGCCTCAGCGACCTCCAGCTGCTCTTCGGGCAGGCCCAGGAAAGCGTTCCAGAGCTCCGCTCTGACCCGCTCCTCGGCGGCGTTTTTAAGGCCAAGGAGCTGCTCTGAGGCTTGTGGCATGGCGACAAGGGCCGCGACGAGGATGAAGAATATGCCTATTGACCTGTGTTTCATCGCTGTTACCTACAATCTTTCGCCGCGTCTGGCGCGGGTGATATTGATCCTGACGGGTAGCTTCAGCGTGTTCGGCCTTGCCAATCGGTGATACGGCAATTTCGAGCCATCCGCCGTGCCGCTTTTTCTCAAGCACGCACTAAAGTCTGTTGTATTTTCAACTCGACCTCGTCTATCTGTGATGAAAACACCATGCGCGACGGTTTTGTGGCAAAAATTCCGGCCCGCGCTTTTTCACATACCGGAATCAAGAAGACTAGCTGCTATATTAGTGACATAACGCACGCCAGCGTCGCACGGTTTGAATTTTTTTTTGCCGGGCGCGTGTTTTGGCAGGTAAAGAAGGCCAGCGGCGAAGTCTTCTTCAGGGGCAAATAACAAAAATCCGGATAAAGGGACGCTCCTGGTAAGTGAAATCGGCCATGTTGTGGGAGTTTGGTAAGCCGGAGTGGACCAGTGATCCTCGAATCATTAGCCTCTGCACAGGGTACCGGAGAGCTGGTGCTCCGCACTATGAAAACCCTTTTTTAGCTCGAGAGGTGCGAGATGAACCCCACACGCCGCAGACTAACCGCCTGTGCTGCGCTCATCGCTCTCAGCGCGACACTCTACGGTCAGCAACCGCCAACAGAGCCAGGCCCGTTTCGCCGGCCGGAGCTCGTTGAACTGGTCAAGCTCGATCCGACTCTTCGCCTCGACATACGTTATGCAACATCCAATAATTTCGTCGGCCGGCCGGTTTATGATGAAGCGCGCGCCTTTCTTCAGCGTCCAGCGGCCGAAGCGCTGGCGCGCGTCAACCGGTCGCTCCGCAAACAGGGCTTCGGGCTGGTCATCTTCGACGGCTACCGCCCCTGGTACGTTACCAAGCTCTTCTGGGATGTGACGCCCGCGGAGAGAAAAATATTTGTCGCCGATCCGAGCCGCGGTTCTCGCCATAACCGCGGGTGCGCGGTGGATCTGACGCTCTTTGATCTGCGCACCGGAAAAGAAGTTTCAATGCCGAGCGAGTATGATGAGATGACCGAGCGGTCGCACATCAACTATGAGGGCGGCACGCCCGATCAACGGCGTCTGCGCAGTCTGCTGCGGCTTGCCATGGAGACGGAATGCTTCTCCGTCTATGACCCGGAATGGTGGCACTATGATTACCGCGACTGGAAAGAGTATCCAATACTGAACCTGAGTTTCGCGGAAATCACACGCGCACGGACTTAAGCCCGCTGGCCTTCAATAAGTATCGGCGGCGCAGGAATGATAAGGTTATTCAGAACTTCAACCACCGCGCACACGAAATAGTGCCCAGTCTACACCAACACGCATAAACGCCTTTTCCGTCTCACCGAATTTTCAGGGAAATAGCTCAACAGATCGGGAGTAGCCTGCCTGGTTGCGCGCGCGGGCACGCGTTTTGCACATGCGCGGGGCGCCAACTCAATAACCTCGCAAAAGTGCTTTTCTCTCCAAGCGCGTAAGAACCTTTGCCGCCATCAGTCCGTGTCTGCAATTGTGCGGCCGACGTGTGCCCGGTCCCGAACAAGGAGCGTACGCCTCATGTATTCCAGGAAAACTATATCTTTAGCTTTTCTCCTTCTTTTGCTCGTACTGCTTTCTACCATTGCTTCCGTGACGGCCCGTGCGGCGAACACAACTTTCACGACGCCAGCCCCCGAAGACGCACATGACGACGAATATGAGGAGAGCGGGCGCGTCGCTCGGATCAGCCTGGTGCGCGGCGAAGCGAGCCTGGTGCGCGCCGGTCATCAGCAATGGGAGGAAGCGCAGCCCAATCTTCCGCTGGTAGAAGGCGACACCCTCGTGACCGGGCGCGACGGGCGCATCGAGATACAGTTTGACGCACGGAATTTCGTGCGCATCGGCGGCGACTCTGTGCTCTACCTGATCACCCTGCGCGATGAAGGCGTGGCGCTGAGCCTGATCGAAGGAACCGCCAGCGTGCGGCTCGCGCGCCTTGAGCGCGACGAAGAATACTTTGAGATTGACGCTCCGAAAACGACCATGGCCGCGGAAAGACGCGGCCTCTATCGTCTCGATGTGGCGCGCGACGGCAGCGTCCGGATCACCGTGCGGGATGACGGACAG
>JANOGZ010000005.1:0-1348 GCA_031406255.1 Pyrinomonadaceae bacterium
GGCGACGTGGAATACTCAGGTAAACTTGACACTGAACTGATCCCTTATACAAAAGACCTGGATCAGGTCGTGTTCAAACCTTTCCGCGATTTGTCGAAGATTAAATTCGCTACGCCGCTCGAATCCGGCGTGACCATCACCGCCGGTCGTTTGTATCACCCGCCACGGGACAAGTCAGTCATACTCGCTTTGCTCGTCGAGCCTGAAGACGATGGGGAGCCCTATCTTTATGCGGACCTCGACCAGGATAACGTGATGAGTGGCGACGAGCGTTTCGCGCTCACGCGGGGCGAGGACGACAACCCTTACATCCTTGAAACGACGCTCAAACTCCCGATGAAAAGCACGCTCTTCCAGAGCTACCCGGTGTTTGTCCAGTATTATAAAAACGTTCAATGGGACGAGATGAATGAAGGCGAGCGGATGTTACTCCAATCAAAGGAGGCGTTTGCCAGAGGCCAGGTTGATATCCAGGGTCGCAAAACGCTCGTCCAGTACGGCTTCAACCCACAATCGAAGAAGATCAGCGTGAGTAACGGATGGTTTGGCGTGGATGGTGACGGGGACGGCAAAATCGTGATTGATCGGTTCTCCCCTGAATCAGCCCAGGCACGTGAGGAGACGATCGTGTTTCGTGTCGGCGACAATTATGTTTCGACTCGTCGTGTTGATGTCGAGAAGAATCAAATCATCATGCGCAACCATCCAGCTTCGGATTACAAGCGCATCGAGATACAACTTGGAAGCGAGGTGCCGGACTTTACATTCACGGATTTCACTGGCAAGAAACGCAGGTTATCAGAGTTTCGCGGTAAGTACGTGTTGCTCGACTTCTGGGCTGCCTGGTGTCCGCCGTGTCGTCGTGAGATGCCATATCAGAAATCCGCCTATTCGCGTTTTCAGGCGCGCGGCTTCGAGATTCTCGGAATGAATAATGACGAAGACCCGTCGCCGGTCAAAGACTGGCTGAAGAAGAACAGTCTCACGTGGCCGCAGGCGACGATGTCAAGCATCAGGGATTTAGAGATTCGCTACCGCATTCACCAGTTTCCGACATCCCTCCTGATCGGACCGGATGGCAAAGTCATCTTGCTCGAACAACGCAAAATGCGGGGAGCAGATTTGTTGAAGACCCTGGATCGAATGTTGCCGCCCTAAGCGCAGGTGAAGAGTTAACGCTTAGCATATAATTTGTTTCATCAAATGAAGCGCGGCTGCGATTCGACGAGCTTTCGGCTCGGAGTGACGCAGCCGTTTGATTGTCAGAACAGCCTGACCGATTATCACGACGTTTGTGCTTTTGCTGCATGCCGAACAAGACATTCGCGCCGACCGCGAATTAGCGTGC
>JANOGZ010000054.1:0-1547 GCA_031406255.1 Pyrinomonadaceae bacterium
GGGGCGTGCCTCACGTAGCACGCCTTTCATCCGGACAAAAACCACTACTACTGCTCGGACGCGACGCGCGACGGATGAGACGGCGCGCCGGTTACTGAAAGCGTCCGAAGGAGACATGACACATGACAGTAAAGAAATACCTCAAGGAAACAATCAAGGTGGGTGACCGGGAACTCTCCATTGAGACCGGTCGCATCGCCAAACAGGCAGATGGATCGGTCATCATCCGCTACGGCGATACGATGCTGCTGGTGGCTGCCGTCGGCGCGAACAGCCCGCGTGAGGGCATCGATTTTTTCCCGCTCACCGTCGAATACCGTGAGCATAACTACGCGGCCGGGCGCATCCCGGGCAACTACTTCCGGCGCGAAGGCCGCCCGGGCGAAAAAGAGATCCTGACCAGCCGCCTGATCGACCGGCCGTGCCGCCCGCTGTTCGCCGATGGGTACCGCAACGAAACGCAGGTGATCGCCTCCGTCATCTCGGCCGATCCCGACAACGATCCGGACGTCATCGCCATTACCGGCGCTTCCTGCGCGCTCTACCTCTCGGACATCCCCTTTCTCAACCCGATCGCGGGCGTGCGCGTCGGGCTGATCGAGGGGCGCTATATCATCAATCCGACCTATGACGAGATACGCGAATCGCGCCTGAATCTGATCGTCGCGGGCACGGAAGAGGCCATCGTGATGGTTGAGGCGGGGGCGAAAGAAGTTTCGGAAGAGATCATGGTGGAAGCCCTGATGCTCGCGCACAAAGAGATCAACCGCCTCTGTCGCTGGCAGAAGGAGCTTTATAAAGCTCTCGACATTCAGAAGCGTGAGGTCACACCGGCGGCGCTCAACGAAGAGATGCTGGGCGAGATCGAGCGCAACTACAGCGAGCGGCTGCAGGCCGCGCTCGACACCTCCGAGCAGGGCAAGCTGTCCTCTTACGCGGGCGTGGATGCGCTCAAAAAAGAGGTCGTCGAATCATATCCGGCAGACCAGCTCGAGCAGCGCCTGATGGCGAAGAAGATCTTCGACCATCTGAAAGAGAAACTTTTCCGCGACGATATTCTGAACAAGCGCCGACGGCCCGATGGGCGGCGTTTTTCGGAAATTCGCCCGATCGACTGTGAGATCGGATGGCTGCCACGCGTTCATGGCTCGGCGCTTTTCACGCGCGGCGAAACGCAGGCCATCGTCACCACCACGCTCGGCACAAAGGAAGACGAGCAGTTTATCGACGATCTCGAACAGGGCGAGGTCAAGCGACGCTTTCTGCTGCATTACAATTTCCCGCACTTCAGCGTCGGCGAGGTCGGGCGCTTCGTTTCGACCAGCCGGCGCGAGACCGGGCATGGCGCGCTGGCGCGCCGCGCGCTCGAACCGGTGCTGCCGGATGATTCGTTCCCCTACGTGCTCCGCGTGGTTTCGGACATCACCGAATCCAATGGCTCGTCTTCGATGGCGACCGTGTGCGGCGGAAGTCTGTCGATGATGGACGCCGGCGTCCCCATCAAAGCGCCGGTCGCAGGCGTCGCCATGGGGCTCGTCATGGAAGGC
>JANOGZ010000079.1:0-1943 GCA_031406255.1 Pyrinomonadaceae bacterium
AACCGTCCGTGCTACGGCGTGTCTGACGGCGTAGCGCACCTGCGGATCGAGAACCGCGTCATCCCTGCGGGGCCGACCACGCTCGACGAGGTGGCGAACGCGGCCTTCTTCGTCGGGCTAATGTCGGCGCTCCCCGGCGAGTACGGTGAGATCGACAAACTGATGTCTTTCGACGACGCCAAGACAAACCTCTGGGCCGCCGCGCGGCACGGTCTGAAGGCGCAGTTCACCTGGACGGGCGGTCGGAGCCACACGGCAACGGCGCTCATCCTCGACCACCTTCTGCCGCTCGCCCGCGCCGGCCTCAAACAGGCGGACGTGGATGCCGGGGATGTAGACCTTTACCTCGGCACGCTCGAGGAGCGCGTCCGCACGGGGCAGACCGGCGCACAGTGGACTCTGCAATCGCTCGCCACACTCGGTACGCAGGGGACGCGCGACATGCGCCTGCGCGCCCTGACCGCCGCGCTCAAGGAGCGGCAGCAAACGGGTGAACCCGTCCACCGCTGGCCTGTCATCGAGAAGGGGGAGCCGGAGGACTGGTCGGAGAGCTATCGCACGGTCGGACAGTTCATGTCCACGGACCTCTTCACCGTCAGGCCGGACGACCTCGTTGACCTCGCCGCGAACGTGATGGACTGGCGGCACATCCGCCACGTGCCGGTCGAAGACGAACAGGGCCGTCTTGTCGGCCTCGTCTCGCACCGCGACCTCCTGCGTCTGCTCACGCGCAGCCTGCACGCGAGCGCGGGTGAGCCGGTCACCGTGCGCCAGATCATGAAGCCCAACCCGGTGACCGTTGCGCCGGCGACGCCTACCCTCGAAGCCATCGAGCTGATGCGCTCGCGTCGTGTCGGCTGCCTGCCGGTCGTCGAGGACGGGATGCTGGTCGGCATCATCACGGCGCAGGACTTCCTCGCAGCCTCGGGCCGCCTCTTCGAGGAGTGCCTCGCCCCCCGAAGCGTTGCGAAGGGGGAGGGTTAAGCCCCATGTGATCCGCGTCACAACCCCGTCCGTGCGAGAGCCTGACCGTAGCTTTCACCCTTCACCTTCCGCCTTCATCCTTTCCCTTCACGCTCCCGCCGCCATCGCGAGCGCGGTGCATTCCACTTTCGGCGGGCGATAAGCGACGGCGCCGGCGCTCAGGTGTGGGTGGAAGAAGTAAATGTACCACTCGTGCGGGCGGCGCTCCTCGGCCCAGCTGGCGAGGCCTCGCCGCGCCAGAAGATCGCGCAGCGGGATGGGATCGAAGGGGTGGCGCACGAGCAGCACCTCATCGGCGCGCCGGAGTTCTTCCATCTCACGCAAGATCGCGGGCTGCGGATCTTCGTTGCGGCGTGCCTGTGGCATCACGTCCACGAAATGCACGAGCGGGTCGTCGTCGGAGAGTCCGAACAGCTCACGAGGTTTGCGCGGCGGGTTGTCCTCGTGGTATTCGAAGTCCGCGGGAGCAAGTTTCGTCAACTCGCGCGTCAGACGTTTCTCCTCCTCACCCGCCGCCAGGTTGAGCACGTAGAGAGCCTCGGTGAGGGGAACGCGCCCGATGCGCGCCGCCTGCCCGACGTTGACGCGCCCGGACATCAACTTTCTCAGAGCAGGATTGCGCAGCCGCTCGAACTCGGGTCCGAGCCAGATCAATGCTTCGATCATGTGCTCGTTGATCTCGAGCACCTCTTTGATTTTCATGTCGGCGGTGACTCTCATATGCGATTCTCCTTTTTTAAAGACGTCTGCGAGAAAATATGAAAACATCCGGTAACGGCTGGGGAAAATTCCCCAGAAAGGATCTTCCTAACCCATTAAGTGCAAATCTGATGCCGAACTTTCCGGTGCCGCCGCACCCGACCTTGCAGGCTCGATTTGGCTGCGCTCTGCGAAGGGACAATTTCATCGCAGGTATTTTGTGAACTATAATCACTCTTTAGAGCACGATATCTTTGTCG